>NZ_JBNCAQ010000006.1:230958-312261 GCF_049808595.1 Streptomyces aurantiaciflavus
CGGGGGGGTGGTTTGTTTGTGTGGGGCGGGCCCGCGGGTTTGCCGCGCGGGGGCGCCCCGCCTCACGCGCGCGTGCGCTCAGCACTTCTCGCGCAGCGAATGCAGATGCTCACTCGAACGCCGCGCGAACGTGAACGACTCGGCCGGGTTGTCGTGCTCGGCCTGCCAGTGGTGGGCCGGCCGGTGGCCGCGCAGCCGGGTCACGGCGGAGATGAACCGCTGGTAGTCGATGTCTCCGTCGCCGACGTCGACCATGCGGTAGCCGAACTGGTTCGCGGGGTCGCTCACGCCGTCCTTCACGTGGAAGAGCGGGTAGCGGTCGGGCTGCCGAAGGACGTAGTCGAGCGGCTCGAACGGGGCGGGCGTGCCGTCGGGCCGCTTGGAGAAGCGGAACTGGCCCACGTACGCCCAGAAGATGTCCATCTCCAGGAACACCAGGTCGGGGTCGGTCTCGGCGAGCAGCACGTCGTAGAGGCGTACCTCGGGGTTGTCGGTGGCGAAGGAGAACTCCTCGGAGTGGTTGTGCTGGTAGAACTTCATGCCTCGCGCCCGCGCCGCGGCCCCGTAGGTGTTGAACTCCTCGGCCGCGCGCTTCCACGCGTCGACGGTGGAGCCGTAGCGGAACGGGCCGGCAGCGGTACCGATGTGCTTGAGGCCGAGGGCCTGGGCGTCGTCCAGGACCTTGGTGAGGTTCTGGGCGAAGGTGTAGGCGTTCGGGTCGCTGGAGTAGTAGCCGACGTGGCTGCCGATCGGGGTCAGGCCGTGGTTGCGGGCCAGCCGCCTGAGCTGGGCGAGGGTGATCGGGCCCGCGGAGCCCTGGGTGTATCCGGCGAACTCGACCTCGTCGTACCCGTACTTCTCCAACTCGGCGAAGACGGGGGCGAAGCCGAGGGTGGAGACCTTGTCGCGCAGGCTGTAGAGCTGGATGCCGAGCCGGCCGGGGGGCAGGACGGGTCGGCCGCGGCCGGAGGTGCCGGACGCGGCCGCGGTGGCGGCCGTGGCGGGGGTCGCGGCTGCGCCCAGGAGGGCGGCGGCGGTGGCGCCCGCGGCCACGCCGAGCATGCCTCGTCTGGTGAGCCGGTGGGTGAGTTCGGGGTCGGGCTGGGAGATGCGGCTCATGCCTGGAACTCCTCGGGATCGAAGGGCGTTGTCAGTGGTGAGTGCTTCACTGGTGACCAGTCGGACAGTCGAGATGGTCGAGATGTGCAGGGCCGTCAGGACAGGCCGGCGAGTTGGAGCAGGAGTTGTTTCACATCGGTGGCCGCGACGCGGTCGCCGACAGAGCGGGGGGTGGAGCAGATGAGGAGCGGACCGTCGTCGTCGCTCGTGGGAAGGCGGCCGTGGCTGCCGCGAATAGGTGAGGGATCGAGGGGCACGACCGCCATGCGGTAACGCATGCCGAGCTTCTTGCGGGCGAGGGCGGTGGCCGCCTTGACCTTCACATAGGGGTCGAGCGGGTCCATGAACAGCTCGACCGGGTCGTAGCCGGGTTTGCGGTGGATCTCGACCAGCCGCGCGAAGTCGGGCGCGCGGGCGTCGTCGAGCCAGTAGTAGTACGTGAACCAGGCGTCCGGCTCCGCTACGGCGACGAGTTCGCCGGAGCGCGGGTGATCGAGGTGGTGCGCCTTCTTGCCCTCGTCGTCGAGGAGTTGGTCGACGCCGGGCAGTCCTGCGAGCGCCTCCCGGGTGGCGGCGAGGTCCTCGGGACGGCGTACGTAGACGTGGGCGATCTGGTGGTCCGCGACCGCGAAGGCACGTGACGCCATCGGGTCGAGGTACTCCATGCCGTCCTGCGTGTGCACTTCCAGGAGGCCGGCGCGGCGCAGGGCGCGGTTGATGTCGACGGGCCGGCTCACCCGGGTGATGCCGTACTCGGACAGCGCGACGACGGTACGGCCCTCGGCGCGGGCGTCGTCCAGGAGCGGGGCCAGGGCCGTGTCCAGGTCGGCGGCCGCTCGTAGGGAGCGCGGGTCGTCGGGGCCGAAGCGCTGGAGGTCGTAGTCGAGGTGAGGGAGGTAGCAGAGGGTCAGGTCGGGACGGCGAGTGCGCAGGACGTGGCGGGTCGCGTCGATGATCCAGCGGCTGGAGACCAGGTCCGCGCCCGGGCCCCAGAAGTGGAAGAGCGGGAAGGTGCCCAACCGCTCGGTGAGTTCGTCGTGCAGGGCCGGGGGCCGGGTGTAGCAGTCGGGTTCCTTGCGGCCGTCGGCGTAGTAGACCGGACGGGGGGTGACGGTGATGTCGGTGTCGGCGCCCATGGCGTACCACCAGCAGATGTTGGCGACCGTGTAGCCGGGGTGCGCCCGGCGGGCGGCGTCCCACAGTTTGTCACCGGTGACGAGACCGTTGTGCTGCCGCCACAGCAGGACGTCGCCGAGCTCGCGGAAGTACCAGCCGTTGCCGACGATGCCGTGCTCGGAAGGGAGGGCGCCGGTGAGGAAGGTGGACTGGGCGGAGCAGGTGACGGCGGGCAGGACCGTGTCCAGCGGCGCCCGGGAGCCGGCCCGGGCCAGGTCCGCGAGGTGGGGCATGTGGTCGAGGAGACGGGAGGTGAGGCCTACGACGTCGAGGACGAGAAGGGGGACGGGACGGTCCCGGGGTGTGCGGCCGGACGGAGATGTCGCGGTCTCGGGTGGGGGAGGTGTCATGGCAGCTCCTTGAGGCCGAGGTCCGTGAGCAGATCGCGGGCCAGGGCCAGTTCGGCGGCGATGCCGTCGGCGAGCTGGGCGCGGGCACGGGGCCGCAGCTCGGGAGGCAGGGCCTGCCAGGTGTAGGTCTCGACCTCGAGGTGTCGGGTGAGCGGATGCGAGCCGCCGACGAGGCGGGTCAGCGCGGACTTCAGTACGGGGAGGGTGGAGGTGAGGGGCGCGGCGGGGGCCGCGTGGAGTGGGACATGGAAGTGGGCACGCCACGGCGCGGTGTCGGGCAGGGCGTCGCCGGCGAGGGCCTCGCCGAGGTCGTCGGTGCCGTGCGGTCCGGCCGCGGTGAGGGTGCGGGTCTGGTGCAGGAAACGGGGTTCGTCGAACGCGGCGAGTGCCTCGCGGACGGCGGGGAGACGGGGGTGTTCGGCGTGCAGGGCGGCCGACAGCTGGGATTTGACGACGGGGACGCGGGCTGCGGTGAGCGCGTCCAGGGCGGTGTGCGGGTCTTCGAAGGAGGTGGCGAGGTGGCAGGTGTCGACACAGACGCCGATGCGGTGGTGGCCGACGGCTGTGAGCGGGGCGAGGGCGTCGGCGGTGGTCTCGACGATGCAGCCGGGTTCCGGTTCGAGGCCGACCCGGACGGAACGGCCGGTGAGCTCCGTGAGTGCGTCCAGGCGCTCGCCGAGGGTGAGCAGGGCGGTATGAGCCGTCTCGGCGCGGTCGGCGCTCCACGTGGTGCGCCAGCCCAGGGGCAGGGTGGAGACGCTGCCCTCGGTGACGTCGTCGGGCAGGAGACCGGCGAGGACACGGGCCAGTGCGGTGGTGTGGTCGAGACGCTCGCGGTCGGCCCAGTCGGGCTTGTACACGCGGTACTTGACCTGCTCGGCGCCGAAGCCCTCGTAGGGGAAGCCGTTGAGGGTGACGACTTCGAGGCCGCGCCGGTCGAGTTCCGTGCGCAGGGTGCGCAGGGCGGACGGGTCGGTGTCGAGGGCGTGGGCGGCGTCCTTGGCGAGCCACAGGCCGATGCCGAGGCGGTCGCGGCCGAGGCGGCGGCGGACGGGTTCACAGTGGTCGCGGAGTTGGGCGAGGACGCCGTCGAGGGTCTCGGCGGGGTGGACGTTGGTGCAGTAGGCGAGATGGACGGTGGTTCCGTCGGGGTGGCGGAAGCGCATCGGTCACTCCCCGCCGCGCAGGACGGAGTTGCCCTCGTGCGTGGCACTTGGGGTGGTGACGTCGAGGTTCAGCCGGCCGCTGAGACCGTAGAAGGCGACCGGGTTGCGCCACAGGACCTGGTCGACGTCGTCCTCGGTGAAGCCCACCGCCAGCATCAGGTCGCCGACGCGTCGGGTCTTGAGGGGATCGCTTCTGCCCCAGTCGGCGGCGGAGTTCACCAGAATGCGCTCGGTCCCGTTCGCGCGCAGGATCTCGATCATCCGGCGCTCGTCCATCTTGGTGTCCGGATACACGGAGAAGCCCAGCCAGCAGCCGCTGTCCCTGGCTTCCTTCACGGTGATCTCGTTGAGGTGGTCGATCAGGACGCGTTCCTCGGGCAGGGCGGATTCCCGGACCGCGTCGAGGGTGCGGCGCAGGCCGGCGAGCTTGTCGCGGTGCGGGGTGTGCACGAGTGCGGGGAGTCCGTGGTCGGCGGCGAGCTGGAGCTGGGCGGCGAGCGCGGTGTCCTCGGCGGGGGTCATCGAGTCGTAGCCGATCTCGCCGACGGCCACCACCTGGTCCTTGACGAGATACCGGGGCAGTGCGTCCAGGACGGGGGCGCAGCGCGGGTCGTTCGCCTCCTTGGGGTTGAGGGCGAGCGTGCAGTGGTGGGCGATGCCGTGCTGGGCGGCGCGGAAGGGTTCCCAGCCGAGGAGGGAGTCGAAGTAGTCGAGGAAGGTGGCGGGCGAGGTGCGGGGCTGACCGAGCCAGAAGGAGGGCTCGACGACGGCGCGGACACCGGCCGCGTACATGGCCTCGTAGTCGTCGGTGGTCCGGGAGGTCATGTGGATGTGGGGGTCGAAGATGCGCATCAGGACTCCTTGCCGTGGTGGTGGGAGGTGCCGTGGGGGGCTGGGCGGCGGTGGTCCGTGCTGTGGGGGCCGTGGGGGTGCGTGCCGTGCGGGTCCGGGCGGTCGGCGCTGCCGTCGTCGGGGTTCGCGCCGTCGAGGTGCGCGCCGTCGAAGTGCGCACCGTCGGGGATCGTGGCGTCGGCGTTCGCGCCGTCGGGGCTCTTGCCAGGCGGTGGGAATGCGGGCTCGGTGGGGGCGGACGAGTCGGTCAGGGCCAGCACGCGGTCCAGGTCTCGGGGGACGGGGCGGTCGGCGGCGATGCGTTCGGCGGCGTAGTCGGCGAGCATGCGGGCGAGTTCGGCGTCGGCGCGGGCGCGCTGTTCCAGGTCCGCCACCTCGTCGACGGGCACCCCGGTGAAGAGACACTTCAGAACGGCGTGACGCCAGGTGTGGGCGTCGAGGTGGCGGGCGGCGTAGGGGCCGACTGCGGCGGTCAGGAGCCGGGTGTCGTTGGTGCGCAGGGCGTCCTCGACGAGCGGCAGGGCATCCGGGCCGGGCACGAGGTGGGGCAGGGCCTTCAGGACGGCGCGGCGTTCGTCGGCGGTGCCCTGGAAGTACACCCGGGTGAGCGCGGCCGGGTCGGCGCGGGCGGCGTGGAGGATGAGCACACGGGCGGCTTCGGCGAACGGGCTGCCGCAGCGGCGGCCGGCTTCGGCGAGGCGCAGCTCCCACACCGAGATGGGGCCGTGGGTGCCGGGGTGTGCGGCCGCTTCGTCGAGGGCTTGACGCAACCATGCGCGGGCGGCAGGGGGGAGGTGCGTTGCGAGTCGCGTCCGTAGGGCGTCGAGGGAGGTGCTGGGGGCGAGGGTGGTGCCCCTGGGTGCCGTTGCCGGGGTGGCCGGGGTGGCCTGGGGGTGGGTCATGGCGTGCTCCCTTCTGGGGTGGCGGAGGGTTCGCCGGGTGGTGCCAAGGTCGCTGCGTGGCGCAGGAACGGGAGGGAGAGTTCGGCGTGGTGGGGGCCGGCATGGGAGTGGCGAGGGAGTTCGACGACCGTCAGGCCTTGGTAGCCGGTGGCGGTCAGGGCGGCGAGGACGGGCGGGAAGTCGATCTCGCCGTCGCCGAAGGGGAGGTGTTCGTGGATGCCGCGGCGCATGTCCTCGATCTGGACGTGGCGCAGCCAGGGGGCGGCGGCACGGACGCAGTCGGCGGGAGAAAGGGGTTCGAGGCACTGGCAGTGGCCGATGTCGAGGGTGAGGCCGAGAGGCTCCGGGTCGCCGAGAAGGAGGCGCAGGTGGTGGAAGTCGGCGAGGGTGGCGAGGAGATGGCCCGGTTCGGGCTCGACGGCCAGAGGGATGCCCGCGGTCGCGGCGGCGTCCAGGACGGGGGTGAGGACTTCGGCGAGGCGCTTCCAGGCGGTGTCCCGGTCCGTTCCGTGCGGGACGGTTCCGCTGAAGCAGTGCACGGCGTGGGCACCGAGCTCGGTGGCGACGTGGACCGCGCGGATCAGCAGGTCCACGCGGCGGGCGCGGTCGTCCGGGTCCGGGTCCAGCAGGGAGGGGCCGTGCTTGCGGCGTGGGTCGAGGACGTAGCGGGCTCCGGTCTCCACGGTGACGTCGAGCCCGAGCACGTCCAGACGGTGGGCGACGCGCCGGGTGCGGGCGGCGAGGTCCGGCGCGAGCGGGTCGAGGTGCATGTGGTCGAGGGTCAGTCCGACACCGTCGTAGCCGAGGTCGGCGAGCAGGGCGAGGGCGTCGTCGAGGCGGAGGTCGGCGAGGCCGTTGGTGCCGTAGCCGAAGCGGAGGGGATGCGGGGTGCCGACGGCGTCGGGAGGCCGGAGGGTCATGTGACGCTCACCCGCCTCGCGAGTTTCCGGGCGACCGGGGCCAGGGCCGTCAGGAGCAGAGCGCTGGTGGTGGCTCCGGAACGGGCGGCGACGGCGGCCTGGAGGGGAATCGTGGCGCGGATGCCGGCGCCGACGGCTCGTTGGGTGAGAGGGGGTGACGGGTTGAGGGTGGCGTGGACGTAGGGGTGGGTGGTGGTCGCGGCGTAGGTGGCGGAGAGTGCCGCGGTCAGCGAGGTGGAGAGGGCTGATTGCCGATGGCTCGGCGACCCACGACGGGGTGGCCGGCGGGTCAGCAGCCAGGTCAGCGTCCCCGTCATGGCCAGGGCTGCCAGTGGGGCCGCCGGTGTGCCGTCGCGGGTTTCGTGGCGGGAGACCGTCGTGACCGCGAGGGTGTGGGTGCCGAGGAGTGCCGCCGAGGGGAGAGCAGGGCGGAGGTGGCCGGCGGTGGCCGCGGCACCGAGCAGGAGGTCCAGGCCGCGGGCGGCGGCCATGGCGAACGGTCCTGCGGGCGTGCGCTTCAGGGCGAGGTCGTAGGACCAGACGGTCGCCGCGAGCGGAACGGCGACCGTGAGGGCAGGGCGGCCCGCCCGGGCGGCCAGGGCGAGGCCGGTGGCGGTGAAGGCGCAGGCCGCGGTGAAGGCGGCGGCGGGGCGGATGCGGCCGGAGGGAAGGGGGCGGTGGGGGCGTTCGACGGCGTCCTCCGTGCGGTCCGCCCAGTCGTTGAGGGCCATACCGGCCTCGTACAGGCAGAGCGAGGAGGCGAGGGCGAGCAGGGTGCGGCGGTTGGGGTGAGCCGTGAGTGCGGCCGCGCCCGCGAGGGCGTCTCCCGGGACGGTGCAGAGTGCGGGGAGGCGCAGGAGTTCGGCCCAGGCGCGGGGGCAGGGGAGGCGCACCGCCTCTCCCCCGCTCATCCCTCCGCCCCGCCGCTCGACTCCGCCCCGCCGCTCAATCGCCGGGCGAACCGCTCCAGCTCCGCGTACTGCTCCGCCAAGGACGCCGGCGCGTCTCCCACGGGGTCCTTGAAGAAGAAGGCGAGTTCGGGGCCGGGGCCGGACAGGCCCTGTTCATGAGCTCGGGCGAGGAGGCGGGCCAGGTCGAGGACGAGGGGGGCGGCGAGAGCGGAGTCACAGCCCTGCCAGATGGTCTGGAGGATCATGCGGGTGCCGAGGAAGCCGTCGAACGCGATGTGGTCCCAGGCGGTCTTCCAGTCGCCGAGGGCGGGGACGTCGTCGATGTGGACCTGGCCCTCGGGGGTGGCGCCGAGCGTGTCGGCGAGGACGCGTTCCTTGCCGGCGTTCTTCGCCGCGGCGGCCGCCGGGTCCGCCAGGGCCGCTCCGTCGCCGCCGCCCAGGAGGTTGGTGCCGGACCAGGCCCGCACGGTGAGCGCCCGCTGGGCGAACATGGGGCCGAGCACGGATCGCAGGAGCGTCTGCCCCGTCTTGCCGTCGCGGCCGGCGTACGGCAGACCGCCGGACGCGGCGAGGGCGGCGAGGGCGGGGTGGTGCAGGCCCGTGGACGGGGTGAAGTTGACGTAGGCGCAGCCGGCGCGCAGGGCGGCCGCCGCGTACAGCGAGCTCGGCGGGAGGGCCGGACCGGTCGGCGCGGGTTCCGTGGAGGCGACGTTCACGACGACCACGCGGGCCAGGCCGTTGCGTCGTACGAAGTCGCGCAGGTCCGCGGCGAAGGCTCTGATCAGCTGTTCCTCGTCGCGGAGGTCACCCGGGAGGGGGCCGCCCGGTCTGATCTCCCGGTCGGCGGCGGCGAGTTCGGCCGCGACGGCGGAGGGGAGACCGGGCGGGAGGACCCCGCCGGCGGCGAGCTGTTCGGCACGCTTGGGCAGGGGGCAGTCGAGCGTGTCGTGCCCGCCGAAGACGAGGGACGACAGGGCGGGCAGGCCGCTGTCGGCGAAGGCGGGGGTCTCGGTGACCAGACCCGTCGGCGGCTGCAGGCCCGCGGTGAGGGCGGCGCATCCGGCGACGACGGTGGTGGCGACGGAGCCACGGGCCCCGATCAGCCAGACGCCGACGCGAGGGGGGCGAGAGCGGGGCGCGGGCGCGGACATGGGCAGCCTCCTTGTCGTGCGCGAACCTCTGCGGGAAAGGGCGGGCAAGGGCGTGGAAGGGGTGGGGACGGCGGGCGGAGGTCCGGCGTCCTCCGCCCGCCGCCGTTCAGTCGCCCCGGACGGGCAGTTCCTTGATCCGGACGTTGCGGAAGGACACCTGGTCGTCGGCTCCGTGGTTCTGGAGACCGAGGTGCCCGTCGCGCAGGCTCCGGGCCGGATCGGTGTTCGTGAAATCGTTGATCTTCACGCCGTTGAGCCAGACGCGGAGGCGTTCGCCCTCCACGCGGATCTCGTACGTGTTCCACTCCCCCGGCGGATTCAGCGCCCGGTCGCGCTTCTTCAGGTCGGCGGACCGGAAGCCGTAGACGGACCCCGTTGTCCTCTCGGGCACGTCGGTGGCGTCGATCTGGATCTCGTAGCCGTTGTCCACGGCCGACCACGGGTCGTCGGAGGGCGGGAAGCCCACGAACACCCCGGAGTTGTCGTCGCCCGATGCGCCGGCCATCTTCCAGTCGAGCTTCAGCGAGTACGAGGAGAAGTCCGACGCGGCGTACCAGAGGAGGCCCATCCCGCCCGAGGACGTGAGGGTGCCGTCGTCGTCCAGGGTGAAGGAACCCGGGCCGGCCTGCTGCCAGCCGTCCAGCGAGCTGCCGTCGAAAAGCGGACGGTATCCGGTCTCCGGTCGACAGTCCGCCTGGACCTCGCCGACTGCATACAGGATTCCGCCGACCAGATGTCTACGGAATACCGGATCCGCGAAGGACTCCTTCGTATGACCGCCCCCGGTGTAGAAGGCGCGGCCGCCCCGGTAGTTCTGGCACCAGGCGATCGGATGGTCGCCGTTCATCGTGCCCCCGGTGTACGAGGACTCGTCGAGCGAGGCCAGCACGTGCGCCCGGTCCCGGGGATTGGAGCGGTAGTTGTACCACTCGTCCGTACGGTTCCAGGTCCGCTCCAGCCCGGAGGTCGCCGGGTGGGCGCGGTCCTCGACGAGGACGGTCGCGGGCTGGATCGCCGGGTGCGACTGGAAGTAGGCGCCGGCGAGGCCGCCGTAGAAGGGCCAGTCGTACTCGGTGTCGGCGGCGGCGTGGATGCCGACGTATCCGCCACCGCGGCGGATGTAGTCCTCGAAGGCCCGCTGCTGGGTGTCGTCGAGGACGTCCCCGGTCGTCGAGAGGAACACGACCGCGTCGTAACGCCGCAGGTTGGCCGGGGTGAACGCGCCCGCGTCCTCGGTGGCGTCGACCGTGAAGCCGCCGGTCTCGCCGAGCTGTTTCACCGCCGCGACGCCGTCGGGGATCGAGTCGTGCCGGAAGCCTGCCGTCTTGGAGAAGACCAGCACCCGTGCGTCCCGTGGGGACGGGTGTGCGGCGGCGGGTGGCGCGACGACAGAGCCGAGCAGCAGGGCGGCTCCGGCAACTACCGTGGCCAGGCGGCCGGTTGAGCGCATGACAGCCTCCCCTCAGCCTGTCGTGAAGGTGAAGTCGTCCACCTCGTACAGGGCTCCGGACCCGCTGCCCTTGAAGACGAGGTAGAGGGTGGTGGTGCCCCGCGGGGCACGGGACAGGCCGGCGGTGACGTCCTGGAAGGTGTTCCAGCCGCCGGTCACCGGCACGGTCGCCCTGCCGAGCAGGGTGCCCGTCGCCGAGCCGGCGCGGACCTCCAGGGTGCCTCCCGCGCCGGCGGACGAGACCCGGGCGGTGATCTTCTTCGCGTCGGCGAGGGCGTACGGCGTGAAGGAGATCCAGTCGCCGCGGCCGATCTCGCCAACGGTCCTGCCGCCGTTCGCCGACGCGCGCGAGGTCACGGTGACGCCGGAGGAGTCGCCGAAGTGCTCGGCCTGGCGGTGGCGGGGCTGCAGGACGCTCTGGTCGTGCGTGGTGAGCGGGGCCTGGCCGCCGCCTCCGCCGTCGGTGTACTCGGCGTCGAACACGCCGAAGATGTTGGCGTCGTCGTCATGTCCGCCGTCGGCGCTGGTCTGGATGGTGCCGGTGCAGCCGTTCGCGGAGGTCACGGGGTGGCCGTGGCTGTCGTGGCCGAGGATGAAGGTGACCTTGACCTTCGCGCAGTCGATGGTCCGGTCCTCCGGGTCGGTGACCCGGACCTTGAAGGGGATGGCGTCGCCGAAGGCGAACAGCTTGCCGTCCTGGGGGAGTTCCAGCGTCACCTTGGGCGCGGTGTTGCCGACCACGATCTGCACGCTCGCGCTGCCGGTGCGGCCGCTCGGGTCCTTCGCGGTCACGGTCGCCGTGTAGGTGCCGTTCTTCCTGTAACGGTGCGTGGGGTTCGCCGCCGTCGACGTGCCGCCGTCGCCGAAGTCCCAGCTGTAGGTGAGGGCGTCGCCGTCCTGGTCGGTCGTGCCGGCGGAGGAGAAACGTACCCGCAGTGGCGCCTGGCCGGAGGTCCGGTCGGCCGCGGCCTGCGCGACCGGGGAGTGTCCGTCGGTGGCGTTCTCGATGCGGTACAGGGCCGAGTGCTCGTCACCGCCGAACCAGGAGACGCCGTAGTCGAGAACGTACAGGGCGCCGTCGGGACCGAAGGCCATGTCCATAATCTGGGTGCCGGTCCACGGGACGTCGTTGATCGACTGCACGGTGCCGTCGGCGCCGCTGGTGATCCGCTTGATCCAGCGGCGGCCGAACTCCCCGGCGAAGAAGTCCCCGTCGTACGCCTCCGGGAACTTCACCGGCGAGTCGAGCGCCGGGTCGTAGTGGTAGACGGGGCCGCCCATCGGGGACTCGGAGCCGTCGCCGAACTCGGGCACCGAGGCGCCGTCGTACGGGATCCAGGCGGGCTGGGCCGGGGGCAGGTCGGTGAGGCCGGTGTTGTGCTGTGAGGTGTTCTTCGGGGCGGCACAGTCGAACGGCGCACCGGATACACCCGTCGCGAAATCGTATGCAATATATGGGTCATTGTCGCCCGTACAGAAAGGCCATCCGAAGTTGCCCGGGCCGGTGACACGTGCAAACTCGACCTGGCCGGCCGGTCCGCGCGCCGGGTCGGCGGCGCCGGCGTCGGGGCCGTAGTCGCCGACGTAGAGGATGCCGGTCTTCTGGTCGACGCTGAAACGGAACGGGTTGCGGAAGCCCATCGCGTAGATCTCGGGCCGTGTCCTGTCCGTGCCGGGCGCGAAGAGATTGCCGTCGGGGATGGAGTACGAACCGTCGGCGTTCACCTTGATGCGCAGGATCTTGCCGCGCAGGTCGTTGGTGTTGCCGGAGGAACGCCGGGCGTCGAAGGCGGGGTTGCGGTTCGCGCGCTCGTCGATGGGCGTGAAGCCGTCCGACTGGAAGGGGTTGGTGTCGTCGCCCGTCGACAGGTACAGGTTGCCGGCCGCGTCGAAGTCGATGTCGCCGCCGACGTGGCAGCACAGGCCACGGGAGGCCGGCACGTCGAGGATCTTCCTCTCGCTGGCGGTGTCCAGGGTGCCGTCCGCCTTCAACACGAACCGGGAGAGGCGGTTGACGCCGTCGAAGGGTGCGAAGTCGGCGGCCGTACCGGTCTCCGGGGCGTCGCCCGCCGGGGTGTTCAACGGGGGCGCGTAGTAGAGGTAGATGAAGCGGTTCGTGCTGAACTTCGGGTCCACGCCGATGCCCTGGAGGCCTTCCTCGTCGTGGGAGTAGACGTCGACCTTGCCCGCCAGGCGGGTGTTCCCGGCGGCGTCGGTCAGGCGCAGTTCGCCGTCGCGTGAGGTGTGCAGGACCGAGCGGTCGGGGAGGACGGCGAGCGACATGGGCTCGCCGACCTCGGCCTCGCCCTTGGCGAGGGTGACCTGCTGGAAGTCCTCCGCGGCCGCGGGGGCGGCTGCCGGGCCGGCGACGGCTGCGCCGGCCTGGGGTGCGGTGAGGGTGAGGGACGCTGCTGCCAGCAGGGCTCCGCTCAGCAGGGCGATCGCTCTGCGCAGCGAGGGACGTCGTCTGTGGGTCGCTTCTGTGCCGGTGCGGGTGGTGCGGTCGTTCCCGTGCACGAGTGCCTCCAGAATGGGGCCGGTTGTACATGCGGGTGCTTGCGCCGGGATGCGCCGTCATCCCGGAGACGGAAGAGCGGTCGCGTGGGGATCAGTTGCCGAACGCCGCGTCGAAGGAGGCCGACGGTGGCTCGAAGTCGTAAGCCTTGAGACGGGCCAGGGCCTCGGGGGCGCCCTGGAGCCGGTCCATGCCGGCGTCCTCCCACTCCACGGAGACGGGGCCCCGGTAGTCGATCGAGCGCAGCATGCGGAAGACGTCCTCCCAGGGGACGTCGCCGTGGCCGGCGGACACGAAGTCCCAGCCGCGGCGCGGGTCGCCCCAGGGCAGGTGGGAGCCGAGCCGGCCGTTGCGGCCGTCGAGGCGCTTACGGGCCTCCTTGCAGTCCACGTGGTAGATGCGGTCGCGGAAGTCCCACAGGAAGCCGACCGGGTCCAGGTCCTGCCAGACGAAGTGGCTGGGGTCGAAGTTGAGGCCGAAAGCCGGTCGACGGTCGACTGCATCCAGCGTGCGTACAGTCGTCCAGTAATCGTATGCAATCTCGCTCGGGTGGACCTCGTGCGCGAACCGCACGCCCTCCGCGTCGAAGACGTCGAGGATCGGGTTCCAGCGCTCGGCGAAGTCCTCGTAGCCGCGCTCGATCATCGTCTCCGGGGCGGGCGGGAACATGGCGACCAGGTGCCAGATGGCGGACCCGGTGAAGCCGATGACCGTGTCGACGCCGAAGGCGGCCGCGGCGCGCGCGGTGTCGGCGATCTCGGCGGCGGCCCGCCGCCGGACGCCCTCCGGTTCGCCGTCGCCCCAGATGCGGGCGGGCAGGATGGCTTGGTGACGTTCGTCGATGATGGCGTCGCAGACCGCCTGTCCCACCAGGTGGTTGGAGACGGCCCAGCACTTCAGGCCGTACTTGTCGAGCAACGTCCGCCTGGAGTCGAGGTACGCCGGGTCGGCGAGGGCCTTGTCGACCTCGAAGTGGTCGCCCCAGCAGGCGAGTTCGAGGCCGTCGTAGCCGAAGTCGCGGGCGAGGCGGCAGACCTCTTCCAGGGGCAGGTCGGCCCACTGGCCGGTGAAGAGCGTGAACCTGCGGGGCATTCTCCGAGCCCTCCTCAGTCGGCGATCGGGGTGTAGGCGGAGTTCTTCTCGGCGCTCTCCTCCACCGCCGCGAGGACGCGCTGGACCTGGAGTCCGTCGGCGAAGGAGGGTTCGGGCCGGCGGCCCTCGGCGATGGCGTGGACGAGGTCGCGGGCCTGGTGGACGAAGGTGTGCTCGTAGCCGAGGCCGTGGCCCGGGGGCCACCAGGCGTCCAGGTAGGGGTGGTCGGGTTCGGTGACGAGGATGCGGCGGAAGCCGGCGTGTGTGCCCGGTTCGGTGGCGTCGTGGAACCACAGCTCGTTGAGGCGTTCCAGGTCGAAGGCCAACGAGCCGAGTTCTCCGTTGAGTTCGAGACGCAGGGCGTTCTTGCGGCCGGTGGCGTAGCGGGTGGCCTCGAAGGAGGCGAGGGCGCCTGAGGCGAAGCGGCCGGTGAACAGGGCGGCGTCGTCGACGGTGACCGTGCCGGTGCCTGCGCCCGCTCCCGATGCGGCCAGTCCGCTGGTCGTTCCGCCGGGCAGCGGCCGCAGTCGTACGAAGGTCTCGGTGAGCGCGGAGACGCCGGCCAGCCGCTCCCCGGCCAGATGCTGGGCGAGGTCCACGATGTGGGCGCCCAGGTCGCCGAGGGAGCCGGAGCCGGCGAGTTCCTTGCGCAGGCGCCAAGTGAGCGGGAAATCGGGGTCGTTGAGCCAGTCCTGGAGGTACGTCACCCGCACATGGCGTAGCGTGCCGAGTCGCCCCTCGGCGACCATCCGCCGGGCCAGTGCGATGGCGGGAACCCTGCGGTAGTTGAAGCCGACCATCGCCGACTGACCTCGCTGGTAGGCGGCTTCGGCGGCGCGGGACATCGTCTCGGCCTCCTCGACGGTGTTCGCGAGGGGCTTTTCGCACAGGACGTGCTTGCCTGCGGCCAGGGCGGCGACGGCGATCTCGGCGTGGCTGTCGCCGGGCGTGCAGATGTCGACGAGGTCGATGTCGTCGCGTTCGATCAGCGCCCGCCAGTCGGTCTCGGTCGCCGCCCAGCCGTGCCGGTCGGCCGCCGCCCGCACGGCGGCCGCGTCACGGCCGCAGAGCGCGGCGAGCACCGGGCGGCGGGGCAGGTCGAAGACACGGCCCGCGGTGCGCCAGCCCTGCGAGTGGGCGGCGCCCATGAACGCGTAGCCGACCATGCCGACGCGCAGCGGTGGCTTGCCGGCCTCGGTGCCGGCCTGCTCCGGTCCCGCTGACTGCTGCGGCTGTTCCATGCAGGGGTCCTCCTCGTCGTCGTGGCGCGGTGGGGGGTGGGGCCTGCGCGGTGGATGGCGCGGGCGGTTCGTGTACGGGCGCCTCAGGGGAAGGCGGTCGCGCGGGTGGGCCCAGGCTGTGGGGCGGGGCGGGCCCGGGGCCGAGGTCGATCGAGGGCCTCCGGCCGGTGGACGGCACGGGCTCGCCCCGGCGGTGCGCCTCGCCGGACGGCGCCTGCCTTCGCCGGTGCGTGGCTGCGGGTTGTCGAGGGAGGTGCGGGCCGAGAAGCTGGGGCCGTGTTCCGGGCGGGCCGCACGGGTTCGCTCGGACCTGTGGCGTCACCCGGCACGCCTGGCCTCCACGCGGCGAGGGGCTCGGGGCCACCGCTCGAAGCGCACCGGAACCCGGAAGGCCGTCGTCGCGGAGGCCGTACGCGGGAAGTTCGTGCCCCAGAAGCCCGCAGCCGCGGCCCGGGCCGCCCGGGAACAGCGTGCGCGCCCCATCCGGGTCGGCTGCCCGCAGTCCCTCGCACGGCCCCGGGGCCGCCGCCCGGCTCCGGGGGGACCGCGGCCCTCACCGGAACCCGGTCGACATGTACTGGTCGACGTTCTCCTTGTCGACGACGGCCGAGTAGAGGGTGATCGACGCCGGGATCTCGTACTCGGCGAGGCCGCCGACGCCCTTGCTCTGACCGAGAGCGCGGGCGAGGTCGATGGCGGAGGCGGCCATGGTGGGTGGGTAGAGGACGGTGGCCTTCAGGACGCCGCTGTCCTGTTTGATCGCCTGGAAGGCGGAGAGGGCGCCCGCCCCGCCGACCATGAGGAAGTCGTCGCGGCCGGCCTGTTCGATGGCGCGCAGCGCGCCCACGCCCTGGTCGTCGTCATGGTTCCACAGGGCGTCGAACTTCGACTGCGCCTGCAGGAGTTGGGCCATCTTGGCCTGCCCGGACTCCACCGTGAACTCGGCGGCCTGGCGGGCCACCTTCTTGATGTTGGGGTAGTTCTTCAGGGCGTCGTCGAAGCCCTGGCTGCGCTGCTGGGTGAGCTCCAGGTTGTCCAGGCCGGCGAGCTCGACGACGCGCGCGTCGGACTTCCCCTTGAGCTTCTCGCCGATGTAGTGGCCGGCGTTGAGGCCCATGCCGTAGTTGTCGCCGCCGATCCAACAGCGGTATGCCTGCGGGGAGTTGAAGATCCGGTCGAGGTTGATGACGGGGATGCCCGCGCGCATCGCCTTCAGGCCGACCTGGGTGAGGGCCTTGCCGTCGGCGGGCAGGACGACCAGGACGTCGACCTTCTTGTTGATGAGGGTCTCGATCTGGCCGATCTGCTGGGCGGTGTCGTTCGAACCCTCGGTGATCTCCAGGGTCACGTCGGAGTACTTCTTCGCCCGGTTCTTGGCGTTGTCGTTGATGGCGTTGAGCCAGCCGTGGTCGGCCTGGGGGCCGGCGAATCCGATGGTGACCTGCTTGCCGGGCTTGTCGTCGGCGGCCGGCCGGTCGTTCGCGGCCGGCTCCTCGTCCTTGGGCTCATTGCTGGTGCAACCTGTGAGGAGGGCACCGGCCGAGACGGCGGCGGTCCCGAAGAGCAGTCCTCTGCGACTGGTGAAGCGGCTCGTGAACGTCGGCTCTGGCATGGCGGTGAACCCTTTCCTCAGGTCGTGCTCGCGGTACGGCGCTGGACCAGCACGGCGGCGACGATGATCGCGCCCTTGGCGATCTGCTGGACGTCGCTCTGCAGGTTGTTCAGGGCGAAGATGTTGGTGATCGTGGTGAAGATCAGGACGCCGAGCACGGAGCCGGTGATGGTGCCGCGGCCGCCGCTGAGCAGGGTGCCGCCGATGATGGCGGCGGCGATGGCGTCGAGTTCGTAGAGATTGCCGTTGGTGTTCTGGCCCGAGCCGGACAGGATGATCAGCAGGAAGGCGGCGATGCCGCAGCACAGTCCGGACAGCAGGTAGAGGTAGAGCCGCTGGCGGCGTACGTCGATGCCGGCGAGCCGGGCGGCCTCCGCGTTGCCGCCGACGGCGACGGTGCGCCGGCCGAAGGTGGTGCGGTTCAGCACCAGCCAGCCGATGACCGTCACGACCGCGAACACCATGACGAGGGGCGGCACGCCGAGCACGTACGCGTCGCGCTCACCGAGGTCGAGGATGCCGTCGACGGTGACGATCTGCGTCTTGCCATCGGTGATCTGCAGGGCGAGCCCGCGGGCCGAGGCGAGCATGGCGAGCGTGGCGATGAACGGGACCATCCCGCCGTACGCGATGAGCAGCCCGTTGACCAGGCCGCAGCCGAGGCCGACGAGGACCGAGGTGAAGAGGATGCCGCCGAAGCCGTACTCCTGGGTGGCGACGGTGGTCGCCCACACGGAGGCGAGGGCGACGATGGCGCCGACGGAGAGGTCGATGCCGCCGGAGGTGATGACGAAGGTCATCCCGACGGTCACGACACCGATCACCGAGGCCTGGGTGAGGACGAGTTGGAGGTTGCGGCTGTCGAGGAACTCGTCGGGCTTGGTGACGCCGCCGATCACGATCAGCGCGGCCAGCACCCCGAGGAGGGAGAGGGTGCGGACGTCGGCGCGGGCCATGAGGCCGCGCCAGGCGGGGAGGTGGACCTGGGGCACCTTGTCGGTGCTGCCCCGCGGTGGGGAGACGGGCTGCGTCATGACGCCGGGCTTCCTTCCATGACGAGGTCGAGTACGCGGTGTTCGTCGAGCTCACGGGCGGGCGCGGTGTGGACGACGCGACCCTCGCGGAGCACCAGGACACGGTCGGCGAGGCCGAGCACCTCGGGGACCTCGCTGGATACCAGCAGCACGCCGAGGCCTTCATCAGCCAGTCGACGGACGACTGCATACAGTTCGGCGCGGGCGCCGACGTCGACGCCTCGGGTGGGTTCGTCCAGCAGCAGCACACGGCAGCCCCGCAGCAGCCAGCGCGCCAGGACGGCCTTCTGCTGGTTGCCGCCGGACAGGGTGCGCACCGGCACGGACGGGTTGTCGGGCCGCAGCGACAGCTCGCGGGTGGCCGCCCGGGCCGCGCCGCGTTCGGCGCCGCGGTCGATCCAGCCGGCACGCGAGAAGCGGGAGAGGGAGGAGACGGAGACGTTCCGGGTGACGGACTCCAGCATCAGCAGGGCCTGGGCCTTGCGTTCCTCGGGGGCGAGACCGAGCCCGGCGCGTACGGCCGCCCGCACACTGCCCGGCCGCAACGGGCTCCCGTCCACGATGACCTGACCGGCCGTCGCCTTGCGGGCGCCGTAGATCGTCTCCAGGATCTCGGAGCGTCCCGAGCCGACCAGTCCGGCGAGGCCGACGATCTCCCCGGGGCGCAGGGTCAGGTCGAGGGCCTCGAACTCGCCGTCCCGGGCGAGACCGCGCACCTCCAGCAGCGGCTCCCCGGTCGTCGCCGCGTCGGTCACCGGCCGCTCGGGGAAGACGTACTCGACGTTGCGTCCCGTCATCAGCGCGACGACCTCACGGGTCGGCGTCGTCTTCGCGGGCAGTCCCCCGGCCACCGCCCGGCCGTCCTTCAGCACGGTCACCCGGTCGCCGATGCGTCGGATCTCCTCCAGCCGATGCGAGATGTAGACGACGGCGACTCCGTCGGCCGTGAGGTCGCCGACGATACGGAAGAGGTTGTCGACCTCGTCGGGGTCGAGGGCGGCGGACGGCTCGTCCATCACGATCAGCCGGACGTCGTGCGAGAGGGCCCGCGCCATGGACACGATCTGCTGCTGGGCCGCCGACAACTCGCCCACCAGACGGGCGGGATCGATCTCCGGGTGCCCCAGTCGCCGGAGCAGAGCTGCTGTTGAGGTGCGAGCCGCCTTTCCCCGTACGACGAAGCCGGCGGTCGTGGGTTCGTGGCCGAGGTGGACGTTCTCGGCCACCGACAGGTGCTCCACCAGGTCGAGTTCCTGGTAGATGGTGGCGATGCCGAGGCGCATGGCGGCTATGGGTGAGCGCAGGGTGACGTCCTCGCCGCACCAGCGGATGGTGCCGCCGTCGGGCTGGTGGGCGCCGGCCAGGACCTTGATGAGGGTCGACTTGCCGGCTCCGTTCTGGCCGAGCAGGCAGTGCACTTCGCCGGCCTGGACGTCGAGGTCGACGCCGTCCAGGGCCCGGACTCCGGGGAACGACTTGGTGATGCCGGACATGCTGAGCAGCGGTGGTTCTGGTGCCATGTGGGTTCCCCTCGGCGGGCATGCGGGCCGGAGTCAGGGCGGAACGCGGGGTGTCGGGCGTTTCCGGGCAGGGCAGAGCAGGGCGCTGTGCTGGTGTGCTGGTGGTGTGGGGCGAGGAGGGTGCTGGTGGGGTGTGGGTGCCGTGCGCGGGTGGGGGGTTGCGCGGTATGTCGTATGCGATGAGGGGTCTGCGGTATGTCGTATGCGACGAAGTGTCTGCGGTATGCCGTATGCGATGGGGGGCTGCCGTATGGCGTATGCGAAACGGAGCGTCTGCGGTATGCCGTATGCGGTTGGTGATCTGCGGGTGTGCCGTACGCGGATGGTGTACTGCGGTCGTGCCGTACGGAGTCGGTGTCTACGCGGGTGAGAACAGGTGGTCGCTGATCAGGCGGGCCGCGCCGATCACGCCGGCGGTGGGGCCCAACTCCCCCAGGACGATGGGCAGGTTGCCGGTCGCGAGGGGCAGTGACTGGCGGTAGACCTGGGTGCGGATGGCGGCGAGCAGGGTGTGGCCGAGGCCGGTCACCCCGCCGCCGATCACCACCAGGCCGGGGTTGAAGAACGAGACGAGTCCGGCGATGACCTGGCCGACGCGGTTGCCGCCCTCGCGGATGAGGTCGAGGGAGGTGGCGTCGCCCGCGGCGGCCGCGGCGGCGACGTCGGCGGCGGTGAGGACGCCGTTCGTCTCCAGCCGGGTCGCGAGTTCCGCCGAGAGGCCCTGCTGGGCCGCCTCCACCGCGTCGCGGGCCAGGGCCGCGCCGCTGAAGTGGGCTTCCAGGCATCCCCGGTTGCCGCAGGCGCAGGGACGGCCGTCGGGCACGGCCTGGATGTGCCCGATGTCGCCGGCGCTGCCGGTCGTCCCGCGGTAGACCTGGCCGCCGACGACGATGCCGCAGCCGATGCCGGTGCCGATCTTGACGCAGAGGAAGTCGCCCACGGAGCGGGCGACGCCCGCGTGCTGCTCCCCCATCGCCATCAGGTTCACGTCGTTGTCGACCATGACCGGGCAGCCGAGTTCCTGGCTGAGCGCCTCCCGCACGGGGAAGCCGTCCCAGCCGGGCATGATCGGCGGAGCGACCGGTACGCCCTCGGGGAAGCGGACCGGGCCGGGAACGCCGATGCCGGCGCCGTCGAAGCCCTCGGCGAGTCCCGTCGCCCTCAACTTCGCTGCCATGGCGAGAACTTGCTCGAAGACCGCGACCGGTCCCTCACGCACGTCGAGGGGCTGGTTGAGGTGTCCGAGGGTTTCCAGTTCGGCGTTCGTGACCGCGACGTCGACCGAGGTCGCGCCGATGTCCACGCCGAGGAAGCGCAGTCCGGGGTGGAGCCGGACGTTGTGGGAGCGACGGCCGCCGCGCGAGGCGGCGAGCCCGTCGGCGACGACCAGTCCCGTCTCCAGCAACCGGTCCACCTCCACGGCCAGCTTGGACCGTGACAGGTCGATCTGATCGCCCAACTGAGCACGGGAGTTGGGGCCGCCGTCGCGCAACAGCTTGAGCAGCCGGGCCTGATGCGCGTTCGCGGGTCGCGCCGTCATACGTCTCACGATCCCCTCCCCGCCTCAATCGGCCGCCTGCTGTCGGGCTTTCGAGGGGAACGTAGCAGTGGTTGCCGGGGGTGGGAAGAAGTCGTGCACGGATTGCCGTGAACTTTCTCCACTCACAGGACAAAGGAGTGTCCAGGCGGCCCAGGAAGAGGGGAGGCCGTGCGCTTCTGGGGACGGGCGCCTCGGGGAGGGGTTTGTGGGGGCCGGGCGCCCGTTTCCGGAGTGTGTATACGGCCGCCGGTCCGGCTACTGATCACCGGCAACCGTATGCAGTCCGCCGGCAGGCATCCGCCTGCACCCCGTCGACCGCATACAGCCCGCAGCCCTCTCCCCGGCTCGTGTCGACCGTATGTAATCCCTCGACGCCCCAGCGCCTCTACGCCCCCTGACGCGCGTGGTAGGAGCGGCGTGTGTGCTCCGTGTGCTCCCGCATGAGCTGCGTGGCGCGCTGCTCGTCGCGCTCCACGATCGCGGCGATCAGATCCCGGTGCTCGATCCAGGACTGGTGTCCACGCTGTCGCGCGACCGGCGTGTAGTACCAGCGCACCCTGCGGTCGACCTGCGCCGCCAGTTCGGCGAGGACCGCGTTGCCCGCGAGCTCCATGATCTTCGCGTGGAAGCGGGCGTTGAGGGCGACGGCGCCGTCCACGTTGTCGGAGGCGACGGCCAGCATGCCCTGCGCCACGATCTCGTCCAGGGCCTCGATGCCGGACTTGTCCGCGTTCTTGGCGGCGAGCCGGGCGGCCTCGGCCTCCAACAGGGTGCGCACGGTGAGGAGTTGGTCGGCCTCCTCCTCGGTGGGTTCGTGCACGAAGGCGCCCTGGGCGGGACGCAGGTCGACCCATCCCTCGGTGTTCAGCCGCTGCAGCGCCTCACGCACGGGCTGGCGGGAGACGCCGAGGTGCCCGGCGAGTTCACTCTCGACGAGGTGCTGGCCGGGCTGCAGCGCACGGGTGGTGATGAGTTCGAGCAGCGCCTCGTAGACGCGCTCACGCAGCGGGCCGGGGCGTTCGAGCTTGGGCACCGCACCCTGCGGCAGTCCTGTCGACAACATCGGTCGGTCCCCCTCCTGGGCAGCACCGGGCGCCTGCGGCCGGAAAGCCAGTATCGATTGTCTTTCGTCTACAGTCTACGGCTCACTGTAGCCAGGGCCGGGCGCAGTTGAGCGCGTCACACCGCCGCTCGGCCACCTCGCGGCCGTACGACACGGCCGCTCACGGGCAGCGTACGACCTGCCCCGCGTACGAAAGGTTCCCGCCGAAGCCGAACAGCAGCACCGGGTCGCCGGTGGAGATCGCGCCACGCTCCACCAGCTTGGAGAAGGCGAGCGGAATACTGGCCGCGGAGGTGTTCCCCGATTCGGTGACATCGCGGGCGACGACCGCGTTGACGGCGCCGATCTTCTCCGCGAGGGGCTCGATGATGCGCAGGTTCGCCTGGTGCAGGACGACGGCGGCGAGGTCCTCGGGAGAGAGTCCCGCCCGTTCGCAGGCCTCCCGGGCGAGCGGCGGCAGTTGGGTGGTCGCCCAGCGGTAGACGCTCTGCCCCTCCTGCGCGAACCGGGCCGGCTGCCCCTCGATGCGCACCGCGTGCCCCATCTCGGGCACCGACCCCCACAGCACCGGCGCGATACCGGGCTCGGCACCGGCCGGACAGGCCTCGACCACGGCCGCGCCCGCCCCGTCCCCGACGAGCACGCAGGTGGTGCGGTCGCTCCAGTCCGTCACCTCGGACATCTTGTCCGCCCCGATCACCAGGGCCCGGTGAGCGGCGCCCGCCCGCACGGTGTGGTCGGCGGTGGCCAGCGCGTGGGTGAACCCGGCGCACACGACGTTGACGTCCATCGCGGCGGGCCGCGGGATGCCGAGGCGCGCGGCGACCCGGGCGGCCATGTTGGGCGAACGGTCCACGGCCGTGGAGGTGGCGACCAGCACCAGGTCGATGTCGGCGGGCGCGCGGCCGGCCGCGGCGAGCGCCTTGGCGGCGGCGTGCGCGGCCAACTCGTCCACGGGCTCGTCGGGCCCGGCGATGTGGCGCGTCCGGATGCCCACCCGGCTCCTGATCCACTCGTCACTGGTGTCGACCATGCCCGCCAGGTCCCCGTTGGTGAGTACCTTGGCGGGCTGGTAGTGGCCGACGGCGACGATGCGCGAGCCGTTCATTGGGTGATCCCCTCGGTGCCGTGGGTAGCGGGATTCACCAGTCTGGTCAGTGACTCACGGGTACGCGGGCGCGTGAAGCGACAGGAAACGGGTGCCGGGGTTGTCGGCTTCCCTCTAACCCACGGCCACCCGAGGACACCCGAGCGGTTCACCCCCCGGACGTGCGACACGGCACCGGCCCGGCCGCCGCGCGGCTATCCGGTGAACAGCTGCGTCGCCTTCCGTACGAGCTCGTACAGCCCGTAGGCGAGCGGTGCCCCCACCCACAGCCAGGCGAAGGCGATCAGCGGCCGCCGGTCAGGCGGACTCGGGCTGCTGGGGCTGGTGGGGCTGCTGTGGTGCGACATCGGCGGCCTCCCTGGGGGCGGGGACGTGGTGGTGGCGGGCGGGGACGGGCCGGACGAGCTCGTTGGCGACGAAGCCGACGGCGAGCAGCCCGATCATGATGAACAGGGAGAGGGTGTAGAGGGACGAGCCGTGCTTGCCGGCCTCCTCCTGCCGGTCGGCGATCCAGTTCACGATCAGCGGGCCGAGGACACCGGCCGTGGACCAGGCGGTGAGCAGCCGCCCGTGGATCGCGCCGACCTGGTAGGTCCCGAACAGGTCCTTCAGATAGGCGGGGATCGTGGCGAAGCCGCCGCCGTAGAAGGAGAGGATCACCAGCGCGCACAGGATGAACAGCGGCTTGGAGGAGTCTCCGACCAGGGCGATCAGCGCGTACATCAGGGCGCCGACGCCCAGGTAGACGCGGTAGATGTTCTTGCGGCCGATCAGGTCCGAGGTGGACGACCAGCCGATGCGGCCGGCCATGTTGGCCGCGGACAGCAGGGCGACGAAGCCCGCGGCGGCCGTCACGGACACCGGGGTGGAGGTGTCGGCGAAGAAGTCCGTGATCATGGGGGCGGCCTTCTCCAGGATGCCGATGCCGGCGGTCACGTTCATGCAGAGCACGACCCACAGGCACCAGAACTGCGGGGTGCGCACCGCGCTGCGGGCCGAGACCTGGACGCCCTGTGCGGCGCTCGGCCCGCCGCCCGTGGCGGGCCCCGTGACGCGCGGCACCCGCACCAGGAGGACGCCCAGCGTCATGAAGACCGCATACGAGATCCCGTGGACGAGGAACGCGAGCGCGATCCCCGAGTGGTCCGCGCCGAACGACTCCAGCATCTGCGCCGACCAGGGCGAGGCGATGAGCGCGCCGCCGCCGAAGCCCATGATGGCGATGCCGGTGGCCATGCCGGGCCGGTCCGGGAACCACTTGATCAGTGTGGAGACGGGCGAGATGTACCCGATGCCGAGGCCGATGCCGCCGACGAAGCCGTAGCCGAGCACGATCAGCCAGTACTGCTCGGTGGCGGCGCCGAGCGCGGAGATCAGGAAGCCGGACGAGAAGCAGACAAGGGCGACGGTCATCGCCCAGCGCGGGCCGTTGCGTTCGACGAGCGTGCCGCCGAAGGCGGCGGACAAGCCCAGCATGACGATGGCGAGCTGGAAGGGCAGCGCGCTCTGTGTGCCGCTGAGGCCGAGCGCGGATTCGAGCGGCGGCTTGAAGACGGACCAGGCGTAGGCCTGCCCGATGGAGAGGTGGACCGAGAGGGCGGCCGGGGGGACGAGCCAGCGGCTCCAGCCGGGCGGCGCGATGGGGGGACTCATGAGTCCCGAACGGTAGGAAGGATCACGCTCGTTGAAAAGGCGGCGCGTCGACGGTATGCGGTGAACGGTATGCGGGCTGCGACGAGCGGTCGACCCGCGACGGGTTTTCCTCGCCGGGTGACGGCGCTCCGATGAAGTCCGATGAGGGACCGTCACCTGGGGGGCCGACGGCACGGCGCCAACCGCCTACGCGACCCCTACGTGACCCCTTGCCGCCCCAACCCCCATACTGTAGACAATATTCCGTCGACAGTGTTCGGCAGTTCCTCGGTACCCTCGACCGAACGGAGCTCCCTCACCATGAAAGTCGCAGTCCTCGGCGCCGGTGCGATCGGCGCCTACGTCGGTGCCGCGCTCCATCGCGCCGGCGCCGATGTGCACCTCGTCGCCCGTGGACCGCATCTCGCGGCCATGAGGCGGCACGGGGTGCGGGTGCTCAGCCCACGCGGCGACTTCACCGCCCGCGCCCACGCCACCGACGACCCGGCCGAGATCGGCCCGGTCGACTACGTCTTCCTCGGCCTGAAGGCCCACTCGTACGCGGCGTGCGGGCCGCTGATCGAGCCCCTTCTGCACGAGACGACGGCGGTGGTCGCCGCCCAGAACGGCATCCCCTGGTGGTACTTCCACCGGCACGGCGGCCCCTACGACGGCCACCGCGTCGAGAGCGTGGACCCCGGCGGCGGGGTCAGTGCGGTGCTCGCGCCCGAACGGGCCGTCGGCTGCGTGGTGTACGCCGCCACCGAACTCGAAGGACCGGGCCTCGTACGGCACTTGGAAGGCACCCGGTTCTCGGTCGGTGAACCCGACCGCAGCGTCTCCGCGCGCTGCCTCACCTTCAGCGAGGCCATGCGGGCGGGCGGGCTGAAGTGCCCGGTCGAGCCCCACCTGCGCAACGACATCTGGCTCAAGCTGCTGGGCAACATCTCCTTCAACCCGATCAGCGCGCTCGCCCGCGCCACCATGCGGCAGATGTGTCTGCACGGCGGCACCCGCCAGGTCATCGAGACGATGATGCGCGAGACGCTCACGGTCGCGGAGGCCCTCGGCTGTGAGGTGGGCGTCTCCATCGAACGTCGGCTCGCGGGCGCGGAGCGCGTCGGCGACCACCGCACCTCCACGCTCCAGGACCTGGAGCGGGGCAAGCCGCTCGAACTCGACGTCCTCCTCGCGGCCGTCGTCGAGTTGGCGGAGATCACCGGCGTGGAGGTGCCCACCCTGCGCACCGTGCACGCCATCTCGGACCTGCTCGCGCTGAGGAGCGCCGCATGAAGAGGACGAGGAACCGCGGACCGAAGACCTACACCCGGCTCACCCACCCCCTCGTGCGCGACTCCCGCGACGGACCCTTCCGGCAGGCGAGCTGGGACGAGGCGCTGGACCGGGCCGCCCGGGGCCTGGCCGCCGCGCGCGGGGCGTTCGGCATGTTCTCCTGCGCCCGCGCGACCAACGAGATGAACTACGTGGCGCAGAAGTTCGCCCGGGTCGTCATGGGCACCAACAACGTCGACTCCTGCAACCGCACCTGTCACGCCCCCAGCGTCGCGGGCCTGTCGGCCGCCTTCGGCTCCGGCGGCGGGACGTCGTCGTACGAGGAGATCGAGCACACGGACGTCATCGTGATGTGGGGGTCCAACGCCCGGTTCGCGCATCCGATCTTCTTCCAGCATGTACTGAAGGGGATCAGGAACGGCGGTCGACTGTATGCGGTCGACCCGCGACGGACGTCCACCGCCGCGTGGGCGGAGAGCTGGCTGGGGCTCAACGTCGGCACCGACATCCCGATGGCCCACGCGATCGGCCGGGAGATCATCCACGCCGGCCTCGCGAACCACGCGTTCATCGAGCGGGCGACCAGCGGCTTCGAGGAGTACAAGGCGCTGGTCGAGCCGTGGACGCTGTCGCTGGCCGAGAAGGTGACCGGCGTACCGGCCGCCGCCATACGGGAGCTGGCACACGCCTACGCCCGCGCCGAGCGCGCCCAGCTGTGCTGGACCCTCGGCATCACCGAGCACCACAACGGCACCGACAACGTCCGCGCGCTGATCAACCTCTCCCTGCTCACCGGCCACGTCGGCCGCTACGGCTCGGGACTTCAGCCCCTGCGCGGCCAGAACAACGTCCAGGGCGGCGGCGACATGGGCGCGATCCCCAACCGTCTGCCCGGCTTCCAGGACATCCTCGACCCGGACGTCCGACTGAAGTTCGAGTCGGCCTGGGACACCGTCATCCAGCCGCACTACGGGCTGAACCTGACGGAGATGTTCGAGGCGATGGAGGACGGCACCCTGAAGGCCGTCTACTGCATCGGCGAGAACCCGGCGCAGTCGGAGGCCGACAGCGAGCAGGCCGTACGGCGGCTGAAGGCGCTGGACTTCCTCGTCGTCCAGGACATCTTCCTCACGAAGACGGCCGAGCTGGCGGACGTGGTGCTGCCCGCGACCGCCGGCTGGGCGGAGACCGAGGGCACGACCACCAACAGCGAACGGCGGGTCCAGCGCGTACGCCGCGCGGTGACACCTCCCGGTGAGGCCCGCGAGGACATCGACATCCTCTGCGACCTGGCGGCCCGCCTCGGCCACGACTTCAAGTACGCCGACGCGGAGACCGTGTGGAACGAGCTGCGCTCGGTGTCGCCGGACCACTACGGGATGACGTACGACCGGCTGGAGCAGCATCAGGGCATCCAGTGGCCGTGCCCGAGCACCGAGCGTCTGGAGCCGAGCTACCTGCACGGCCGGTTGTGGGAGACCGATCCCGGACGGCGGGGCAGGCGGGCGCCGTTCGGGATCGTGCAGCACGATCCGCCGGTCGACCTCACGGACGAGGAGTATCCGATCCGGCTGACCACCGGCAGGCGGCTGGACTCCTACAACACCGGCGTGCAGAGCGGCGGTTACGCCTCCCCGCTGCGGCGCGGCGAGTACGTCGAGCTGTGCCCGGAGGACGCCGAGCACCTCGGGGTCGTCGTCGGCGAGGAGGTCCGGGTGTCGTCGCGGCGCGGGTCGGTGGTGGCGCCGGTGTGGATCGACACCGCGCTGCGGCCCGGGCTCGCCTTCATGACCATGCATTTTCCCGACGAGGTGGACACCAACCAGCTGACGATCGAGGCCAACTGCCCGATCGCGGGGACGGCGGAGTTCAAGGCGTCGGCGATCCGGATCGAGAAGCTCGCGGCTCCTACCTACGTGAGGTGACGGCGTGGACCTGCACTTCGGCGACAGCAAGCCGACGGACGAGGAACGGGCCGCCGTCGACGCCCTGTTGGGGCCTCCCGAGTCGTCGTGGGAGGGGGCGGCCCGCGAGGGGACGACGGCCGCCGACCTGAGGTGGGCGCGCGGCGGCCGCGAGGCCCGCGATCGCCGTGACCTGCTGCTGCCGGGGCTGCACGCGATCAACGACCGCGTCGGCTGGATCAGCGAAGGCGCCCTCGACTACCTCTGCCGGCGTCTGACCGTCCCACCGGCGGAGGCGTACGGGGTGGCGACGTTCTACGCGATGTTCTCCGTGAAGCCCCGCCCCGCGACCGTCCTCCACGTCTGTACGGACCTCGCCTGCACGGCCGCCGGCGCGAAGGAACTGTGCGCCGGCCTCGAGTCCGGCCTCGGCCCGGGCGTCCACGTCGACCGCAGCCCCTGCCTCGGCCTGTGCGAACGCGCCCCGGCCACCCTCACGATCAGGGCGGGCGATCCGGCGCGTACGGCGGTGTCGGCGCCGGCGACGGTACGCGAGGCCGTGCTGGCCGCGACCGCGCCGGACTCGTCGCCGGAGGAACCGCCCGCGGTGTCGGCGGTCCCGCAGGCCGGGAGCGAGGGCCTCGTCCTGCTGCGCCGCGTCGGTGTCGTCGACCCCGCGTCCCTCGACGACTACCGCGCCCACGGCGGCTACTCGGCCCTGCGCCGCGCCTTCGCGCTCGGCCCCGCCGGTGTCATCCGCGAGGTCACCGACTCGGGGCTGGTCGGGCGCGGCGGTGCCGCCTTCCCCACCGGGCGCAAGTGGCAGGCCACGGCGTCCCAGCCCGACCATCCGCACTACCTGGTCTGCAACGCGGACGAGTCCGAGCCGGGCACCTTCAAGGACCGGGTGCTGATGGAGGGCGACCCGTACGCGCTCGTCGAGGCGATGACGATCGCGGCGTATGCGATCGGCGCGCACCAGGGATACCTGTATGTCCGCGGCGAATATCCGCGAGCGACACACCGTATGCAATATGCCGTCGACCAGGCGCGTGCCCGTGGTCTGCTCGGCGACGACGTCCTCGGGCAGGGCTATGCCTTCGACATCGAGATCCGGCGCGGTGCGGGCGCCTACATCTGCGGCGAGGAGACGGCCCTGTTCAACTCCATCGAGGGCTACCGGGGCGAGCCGCGCTCGAAGCCGCCGTTCCCGGTGGAGAAGGGCCTGTTCGGCAAGCCGACGGTCGAGAACAACGTGGAGACGCTGGTCAACGTCCTGCCCGTCCTGACCATGGGCGCGTCGGCGTACGCCGCGATCGGCACGGCGAAGTCGACCGGCCCGAAGCTGTTCTGCGTGTCGGGCAGCGTGGCGCGCCCCGGCGTCTACGAGGTGCCGTTCGGCGCGACGCTGGGCGAGCTCCTCGCCCGGGCCGGTGTCCGCGACCGGCTGCGCGCGGTGCTGCTCGGCGGGGCGGCCGGCGGCTTCGTACGACCCGACGAGATGGACATCCCTCTCACCTTCGAAGGCACCCGTGAGGCGGGCACGACCCTCGGCTCCGGGGTCGTCATGGCCTTCGACGACTCGGTCCCGCTCCCCCGGCTCCTGCTGCGCATCGCCGAGTTCTTCCGCGACGAGTCGTGCGGGCAGTGCGTGCCGTGCCGGGTCGGGACCGTGCGCCAGGAGGAGGCGCTGCACCGGATCGCGCAGCGCACGGGCGCGGCCGCCGCCGATGACATCGCCCTGCTCAGGGAGGTCGGCCGGGCGATGCGGGACGCCTCGATCTGCGGTCTGGGGCAGACCGCGTGGAACGCCGTGGAATCCGCCATCGACCGCTTGGGGGCGTACGAATGACCGTGACACCGCTGGGGATCCCGCGCCGGCTGCTGGAGTTCACCATCGACGGCGAGCCGGTGCGCGCGCCCGAGGGTTCGACGATTCTGGACGCGTGCCGGGCGGCCGGGAAGGATGTGCCGACCCTCTGCCAGGGCGACACGCTCACCCCGAAGAACGCCTGCCGCCTCTGCGTCGTGGAGGTCGAGGGCTCCCGCACCCTCGTCCCCGCGTGCTCCCGCACGGCGGCTCCCGGTATGCAGGTCCGCACCGACTCCGAGCGCGCCCGGCACAGCCGCAGAATCGTCCTCGAACTGCTCGCCTCCTCGGTCGACCTGTCCACGACACCCCGGGTCGCCGAGTGGATCAAGGAGTACGAGGCGAAGCCCGACCGCTTCGGCCCGGACGCGGCCCGGGTCGACGAGGAACCCAGGATCGACAACGACCTGTACGTCCGTGACTACGACAAGTGCATCCTCTGCTACAAGTGCGTCGACGCCTGCGGTGACCAGTGGCAGAACACCTTCGCGATCTCCGTCTCGGGACGCGGTTTCGACGCCCGGATCGCCGTCGAGCACGACGCGCCGCTGACCGACTCGGCGTGCGTGTACTGCGGGAACTGCATCGAGGTGTGCCCGACGGGGGCGCTGTCGTTCAGGTCGGAGTTCGACCGACGGGCGGCCGGGACCTGGGACGAGGGGGCACAGACGCGGACGACGACCGTGTGCGCGTACTGCGGAGTGGGCTGCAACCTGACGCTGCACGTGCAGGACAATGAGATCGTGAAGGTCACCTCGCCGCACGACAACCCGGTGACCCACGGCAACCTCTGCATCAAGGGCCGCTTCGGCTACCAGCACGTACAGAACCGGGGCTGATCACGACATGGGACGAGTCACCGAACGACGCAAGGTGCTCCGCATACGCGACGGAGTGGTCTCCAGCCGGCCGGACACGCTGGTCGCCGAGGAGCCACTGGAGATCCGGCTGGACGGCAAGCCGCTCGCCATCACCATGCGCACACCCGGTGACGACTTCGCGCTGGCCGCCGGATTCCTGGTCAGCGAAGGCGTCCTGGCCGCGGCATCCGATCTGCTGAATATCGTCTACTGTGCCGGGGCGACGGTCGACGGCTCGAACACCTACAACGTCGTCGACGTGAAGACCGCCCCCGGCGTCGAGATCCCCGACATCACCCTCGAGCGGAACGTCTACACGACGTCGTCCTGCGGCCTGTGCGGCAAGGCGAGCCTGGACGCCGTCCGTACGACGGCCCGCTGGCCCATCGCCGACACTCCCCCGGTCCGGGTCGAACCGGAGCTGCTCGCGAGCCTCCCCGACCGGCTGCGCGCGGCCCAGCGCGTCTTCGACCGGACCGGGGGTCTGCACGCGGCGGCGCTGTTCTCGGAGGAGGGCGAGCTGCTGGACGTACGGGAGGACGTCGGCCGGCACAACGCGGTCGACAAGCTGGTCGGTCGCGCCCTGCAGAACGGGGAGCTGCCGCTGTCCCGCACGATCCTGCTGGTGTCGGGCCGGGCCTCCTTCGAGCTGGCGCAGAAGGCCGTGATGGCGGGCATCCCGGTGCTCGCGGCGGTCTCGGCGCCCTCCTCGCTGGCGGTGGACCTGGCCGCGGAGACCGGGCTGACGCTGGTGGGTTTCCTGCGGGGCAGTTCCATGAACGTGTACGCGGGTGAGGGCCGCATCTCCCTGGGGACCGCGGCCGCCCGGGGCTGAGGCGGCTGCCCGCGGCACGGCGGCGGGGCCCCGACCGGCGGGGAGCGCCCCCTGCGCCGCAGGGGCCCCGTCTCAGTCCTCCCCCGCCTCTGCGGAGCCCCGGCCTCTCCCACCCCGCACAGCTCCCCGGCCGCGGGCCCGCACCTACCCGGCCACGAACCGCACGTCCGCCGCCCGTACGACCGACCCCAGCCGGGGAAAGTCGAGCCGCACCGACGCCTCGTGCTCGGCGCCGGTGAGCGCGGCCATCGCGTCCTCGACGAAGACCAGGTCGTAGCCGAGGTCGCCCGCGGCGCGGGCGGTGGACTCGACGCCGAGGTTGGTGGCGACACCGCCGAACACCACCGTGGTGACGCCGCGTCGGCGCAGCAGTTCGTCCAGGCCCGTGCCCTGGAAGCCGCCGACGGTCCGCTTGACGATCTCCATGTCGCCCTCGTGCAGCAGCCCGGCCACCAGACCGCTGCCGGGCGGCTGCTCGGCGACGCCGGGGCGTTCGGCACGGACGAGGACGACAAGCGCCCCGGCGGCGCGAAACGCGTCCGCCAGTTCCTCGGCGACGGCGAGCACGTCGGCGCCCTTGCGGGGCTCCAGGGGGAGGGCGACGATCCGGTCCATCAGATCGACCAGGACGAGAGCGGTGCGGGCGGGGTCCAGCGCGAGGGGTACGGTCATGACGGAACGTTATCCCCCGTCAGCCCTCCGTACCGGAAATCCGGATCAACGGGTCCGTCAATCGGCCACGTTCGGCCGTGGAGGCCACCTCGCGGTGCCACATCCGCGTGCCTTCCGCCTCCGACGCCTCCACGCCTGATACCCCGGCGACCGCGAGGGCCGCCACGGCCGGGCTCAGCGCGAACGGGGCGCTGTGTCGACGGCGGTCCGAGACCCCGCGGCCGGCGCCGGCGCGTCGACGGCCGGCGGCTCCGGGTCGCGTGCCCGGCGCTTGGCGATCACCGCGCACACCATGAGCTGCATCTGGTGGAAGAGCATCAACGGCAGCACGGCGAGGGAGGCGTGCGCGCCGAACAGAACGCTCGCCATGGGCAGTCCGGAGGCGAGGGACTTCTTCGAGCCCGCGAACTGGATCGCGATCCGGTCCTCGCGGCCGAACCGCAACGCCTTGGCGCCGTACCAGGTCAGCGCCAGCATCACGGCGAGGAGTACGGCCTCGACGATCAGCAACCCGCCGAGCCGGACCGGGCTCACCTGGTGCCAGATGCCCTGGACCATGCCCTCGCTGAACGCGGTGTAGACGACGAGGAGGATCGAGCCTCGGTCGACGTATCCGAGGACCTTCTTGTGGCGGGCGACGAAACCGCCGATCCACCGGCGCAGCAGCTGGCCCGCCACGAACGGCACGAGCAGCTGCAGCACGATCTCGACGAGGGAGTCCGTGGAGAAACCGCCCGCGCTGCTGCCGAGCAGCGCGGCCGCCAGCAGTGGGGTGACCACGATGCCGACCAGGGAGGAGAAGGAGCCCGCGCAGATCGCCGCGGGCACGTTGCCGCGGGCGATCGAGGTGAAGGCGATCGACGACTGGATGGTCGAGGGGACCAGGGTGAGGAACAGCAGCCCCTGGTAGAGCGGGTCGGTCAGGAACACCGGGACGAGACCCCGGGCGGCCAGGCCCAGCACCGGGAAGATCACGAACGTGCAGGCGAGGACCGTGACGTGCAGCCGCCAGTGCTTCAGGCCGTCCAGCGCCTCCCGGGTGGACAGGCGGGCGCCGTACAGGAAGAAGAGGAAGGCGATCGCGGCCGTGGAGGCGCCGGAGGCCACGTCGGCGGCGGCACCGCGCGCCGGGACGAGCGCCGCGAGGCCCACTGTCCCGAGCAACAGCAGGATGTACGGGTCGATCGGCATCCAACTCGGCCAACGCAGGCGTTCCACGGTGCTCCACTTGCTCGATGTGCTTCGTCGTTCAATGTGCCGGGGCCCGCGGGGCCCCTCTCCATCGTCCTCCTCGCCCGCTTGATCGGGAATCCGTCATACCGCACTGACTGTCATCACGAATCGCGATGGCCGGGTACCGTGGTCGGCATGTACGACCCCGCCCACCTGCGTACCTTCCTGGCGGTCGCGCAGACCCTCAGCTTCACCCAGGCCGCCCGGCGGCTCGGGCTGCGCCAGTCCACGGTCAGCCAGCACGTACGGCGTCTGGAGGACGCGGCCGGGCGGACGCTGTTCTCCCGGGACACGCACTCTGTGGAGCTGACGGAGGACGGTGAGGCGATGCTCGGTTTCGCGCGCCGGATCCTGGAGGTGCACGAGCAGGCCGCGGCGTTCTTCACCGGCACCCGGCTGCGCGGCCGGCTGCGCTTCGGCGCGTCCGAGGACTTCGTGCTGACCCGGCTGCCGGAGATCCTGGAGGGCTTCCGTCACGACCACCCCGAGGTCGACCTGGAGCTGACGGTGGAACTGTCCGGCACGCTGCACGAACAGCTGGCGGCCGGGAAACTGGACCTGGTGCTGGCCAAGCGGCGGCCCGAGGACCCGCGCGGCGAACTGGTCTGGCACGACGAGCTGGTGTGGATCGGCGCGGAACGGCTGCGCCTGGACGGCGAGCGACCGGTCCCGCTCATCGTGTTCCCGCCGCCGGGCATCACCCGGGCTCTCGCCATGGAGGCGTTGGAGCGGCAGGGGCGGGCGTGGCGGATCGTGTGCACGAGCGGCAGCCTCAACGGCCTCATCGCGGCCGCCCGCGCGGGCCTGGGCGTGATGGCGCACTCGCGCGGCCTGATCCCGCCCGGCCTGGTCCGGGTCCCCGACCGGTCGGGCCTGCCGGAACTGGGCCGGGTGGACTTCGTCCTCGTCCACGGCCCGCGCCGTACGTCCGCCCAGGGCGCCGCCGACGCGCTGGCGGCGGCCATCCTGGCGGGCGGCGACCGGCTGCACCGGCGCCGTGGGGCGGGGCCCGGCCGACGGATCGGCCCCCAGTCAGTCGGCGACGACGGCTGAGCCGCCGGCCGCCGGCCGCAGGCCCACCGCATACTGCACACGCCACACGGTCGACCGTGTACTGACGTACGGGACATCGCACGCCGCACATTGCACACCGCACTCGGCGCACCACACACCGCAGACGGCAGACGGCAGACGGCAGACGGCAGACGGCACATTGCATACCGAATGCCGGATCCCCCACAACCGCCGCCAGCCACCCCAGAGCCGACGCCGGTCCGGCCGCCCCCTACCGCCGCCCCGCGGCAAGCGGATACCGTCGCCCTCCCCCGGCGAGCGAACCGACGCCCGCCGTAACGGAACCGACGCTTCCGGCGCTGTTCGCAGAGAGGAGTACGACACGAAGCCACCCCCCTCCCGACAGGGGTTGGGCAGCGTAAGCGGGTCGGGCAGATTCGGTGGAGATTACGGCACCGAAACTTACTCAACCGTCAGTTTTCTGTCCGACCCTTCCGCATGTGAGCCCATTTTCCGGCACTGACCAGCGCAGACGAGAGCATCGCTCGCTTTCCGGCCCTCTCCCGCCCCGCCCGGCCGTGGGGTAGCTTTCACGGCGCTGCGCGGCATGAGAAGCGGGGTGCGGGCTTTGCGCGAGTTCTCCAACCCTCCGTTGGCGTTGGCACCGCCGGTGGGCGGACTGGCCGACGTCGTCTTCCAGCACGCCCAGGACGACCCCCACCACATCGCGCTGGGCCGCAAGGACGAGCAGGGCGAGTGGCGGGACGTGACCTCCGCCGAGTTCCGCGACGAGGTCCTCGCCCTCGCCAAGGGCCTGCTCGCCCAGGGCGTCCGCTTCGGCGACCGCGTCGCGATCATGTCCCGCACCCGCTACGAGTGGACCCTCTTCGACTTCGCCCTGTGGACCGTCGGCGCCCAGGTGGTCCCCGTCTACCCGACCTCCTCGGCCGAGCAGTGCTTCTGGATGCTGTACGACGCCGAGGTCACGGCCGCGGTGGTGGAGCACGAGGACCACGCGATGACGATCGCCACCGTCATCGACCGCCTCCCGCGGTTGCGGCGCCTGTGGCAGCTGGACTCGGGGTGTGTGCAGGAGCTCTACGACGCCGGTGCCGCCATCGAGGACGACGTGGTGCACCGGCACCGGGAGGCGGTCACACCGGACTCGATCGCCACGATCATCTACACCTCCGGCACGACCGGCCGCCCCAAGGGCTGTCTCCTCTCGCACGGCAACTTCATGTTCGAGGCGGACACCGTCATCCAGCGCTGGGAGCCGGTGTTCCACTCCAAGAAGGGCGACGAGGCGGCGACCCTGCTGTTCCTGCCCCTCGCGCACGTCTTCGGGCGGATGGTGCAGATCGCCGCGATCCGCGGCAGGGTCCGCTTCGGCCACCAGCCCCAGATGCAGGCGGCGGCCCTGCTGCCCGATCTGGCCGCGTTCCGGCCGACGTTCTTCCTGGCCGTGCCGTACATCTTCGAGAAGGTCTTCAACGCGGCCCGCCGCAAGGCCGAGCGGGAGGGGAAGGCGGGGCCGTTCGAGAAGGCCGTCGACATCGCCGTGAGCTACGCGGAGGCGGTGGAGGCGAAGGCCTGGGGCATCGGGCCCGGGCCCTCGGCGGGCCTGCGCGTGCAGCACCAGCTGTTCGACAAACTCGTCTACTCCAAGATGCGCGCCGCGATGGGCGGCCGGGTCCGGCACGCGATGTCGGGCGGCTCCGCGATGGACCGCAAGCTCGGCCTGTTCTTCGCCGGCGCGGGGGTGCAGATCTACGAGGGCTACGGCCTGACGGAGTCGACGGCGGCCGCGACCGCCAATCCGCCCGGACGCACCCGCTACGGCACCGTGGGCCGGCCCATCCCCGGCATGACCGTGCACATCGCGGACGACGGCGAGATCTGGCTGCACGGCGCCAACGTCTTCCAGGGCTACCTCAACAACCCCAAGGCCACCGACGAGACCCTGCACGACGGCTGGCTGGCCACCGGCGACCTGGGCGCCCTCGACGAGGACGGCTACCTCACCATCACCGGCCGCAAGAAGGAGATCCTGGTCACGTCCGGCGGCAAAAGCGTTTCGCCGGGGCTGCTGGAGGAACGCGTCAGGGACCATCCGCTGGTGAACCAGTGCATCGTCGTCGGCAACGACAGGCCGTTCGTCGCCGCCCTGGTCACCCTCGACCAGGAGGCCGTCGAACACTGGCTGCAGATGCGCGGGAAACCGCGGCTGACACCGGCCGAGCTGGTGCGTGACCCCGACCTGGAGACCGAGGTGCGGCGGGCCGTGGTCGCCGCCAACACGCTGGTCTCGCAGGCCGAGTCGATCCGCACCTTCCGCATCCTCGCCCAGCCGTTCACCGAGGAACACGGACTGCTCACCCCGTCCCTGAAGCTGAAGCGCAAGGCCATCGAGAACACGTACGCCGACGAGGTCGAGGCGCTGTACCGCACCTGAGGCCCCGGGACACGAATTCGGGGGTCAGGAATGCATCACGCCTCGTGATCGTTGACGATGGGAGCACCACTTGACGGACAACCGAAGGATCAAGAGCTCGTGAGCAGCAAGGTCCCCCCGATCATCCTCAACAACGGCGTCGAGATGCCCCAGCTGGGCTTCGGCGTCTGGCAGGTGCCGGACGACGAGGCTCAGCAGGCGGTCTCGACCGCGCTGGAGGCCGGGTACCGCAGCATCGACACAGCGGCGATCTACGGCAACGAAGAGGGCACCGGCCAGGCCATCACCTCCTCCGGCGTGCCCCGCGAGGACATCTTCGTCACCACCAAGCTCTGGAACAGCGACCAGGGGTACGACGCGACGCTCCGCGCGTTCGACACCTCGCTGGCGAAGCTGGGCCTGGACTACGTCGACCTGTACCTCATCCACTGGCCGCTGCCGGCCCGGGGCACGTACGTCGACACGTACAAGGCGTTCGAGAAGCTTCTCGCGGACGGCCGTGTGCGGGCCATCGGCGTCTCCAACTTCCTGCCGGAGCACCTCGAGCGGCTGATCGGCGAGACGTCGGTGATCCCGGCGGTCAACCAGATCGAGCTGCACCCGCACCTGCAGCAGCACGCCGCGCGCGAGTTCCACGCGGAGCAGGGCATCGCGACCGAGGCGTGGTCGCCGCTCGGCCAGGGCAAGGGCCTGCTGGAGGTTCCGGCGATCGTGGCCATCGCCCAGAAGCACGGCCGCACGCCGGCCCAGGTGGTGCTGCGCTGGCACCTGCAGCTGGGCAACGTCGTGATCCCCAAGTCCGTGACGCCGTCCCGGATCAAGGAGAACATCGAGGTCTTCGACTTCAGCCTGGACACCGAGGACCTGGCCGCGATCAGCGCGCTGAACGAGGACCGGCGCATCGGCCCTGACCCGGCGACGTTCGACATCGGCTGAGCGACACCGGCTGAGTGACATCGGCCGAGCGGGTCCACACCCACGCCGTGGGGGGGGGCCCCGCCCCCGGGGGGCCCCCCCCCCGCCGGGGGGGGGGTGCGGGGGGGGGGGGCCCGCCGGGGGGGGGGGGGCCCCCCCCGGGGGGGTGGGGCCCGGGGGGGGGGCCCCCCCCGGCCGGGGCCGGCGGGGCCCCACCTCCTCCTCCCTCAGTAGCGGAAGCTCGCCTTCCCCTCGTGGATGTAGAGGAAGGCGGGCGTGATGACGGGACCCTCCGCCTCAGGGACCAGGGTGAAACCCTGGGCGCGGACGGCGGCCACGGCACCGATCTTGTCCGGCGGGAACAGGGCTTCCCTGGCTTCGTCCTGGGCGTCGAAGAGGGGGCGCCATCTCTCCCATGAGGTGCCAGGGGTGAAGGAGCAGAGGAACCATGGCTGGTCCACCGATTCGAGAGTCAGCCTGCCGACGGTCTCACCGGCGCAGCTCACGGCCCAGGAAGGACCGTCGTTCTCGGAATTCATCTCCCCTCCTTTCACAGGCCACCCGCGATGTCGTCCATGATGCTCTGCAAGGGGGTTCCCGGGCCCCAGTATTTGACGATCGCGTCCCCGCCCACCATGTTCTTGATGAGCACTTCCCGGTCGCGGAACGCCGTCTCTCCCAGGTCCATTCCCATCTCTCTCACGAAGTCCGGGACCTCGAGATGCCGTCCGATGTCGGCGACCTCGTCCGTGACCCGATTCAAATCGATCGCCACGTAACCGTAGCCTCCACGGGTCCCCGAGGGATGTCCCTCGCCGTAGCGGTTGACCATGACGCTGGGATCCCGGGTGGTGGAGATCCAGGGCGTCGTCCCGTCCGGCGTTCCCATCACGTGCTGCCACGGCTTCACGTCCGGATCGGATCCGGCCCGCGAGATGCCCGACGGCCCTTCTCCTTCCTTGAGCGCGCGGAAGACGATGTTGGGCTTCTTCGCACCGCCACCGCCACCGCCGGCACGGCTTCCGCCGCCGGCGCCGCCGTCACCACCACTCTTCTTGCCGCCCGCGCCGTCACCCTTGGTCGGGGCACCGGAGCCGGCGTTCTCCTTGGGCTTGGCGGGCTTGTCGGGCTTGGGGGCCTCCTTGGGCTTGGGCGCCGCCGGAGGCACGACCTCGTCCGCGGCCTTGGTGGCCGCCTTGGCATCGGACGCCGCGTCGGCTGCCTTGTCGACAGTCTTGACCGCGTCGATCGCCTCGTCCGCGTACTTCGCGCCCTTGGCCGCCGTGGCCGCGTACCCGGCGAGCGGGATGGCCGAGGAGAAGGAGAGCCCGGCATCGACGTAGTTGCCTTCGGCGAGGTACCAGGCGCCGTTGATGACGTCCGCGGCCTCACCGAAGACCGGCACCAGACCAACGACGTCGAGTGCGGCGTGACCGATGTCGGACCAGCCCCACCACAGGCCCGACGGGTCGGGAAACGCGATCGGGTTGTTGCGTCCGTAGGCGTAGGCGTTGAGGTGCTGGGGGTCGGTCAGGTCGAGCATCGGGTCGACCGACAGGAAGCGTCCGGTGGACGGGTCGTACTGACGAGCCCCCATGTGCACCAGGCCGGAGCCCGGGTCGTTGGTGGCTCCGACGAAGCCCTTCTGGCCAGGGATGGCGCCGGCGGTGCCGCGCACCTGCCCGAAGGGGGCCGTGCGGCGCTGCGCGATCGCCTGCGTGGAGGCGTCGACGGAGATCTCGGTGGTGCCGTTGTAGCCGCCGCCGAGCCAGTACACCTGGGTGGGCGAGGTACGGATGGCGACGTTCGCGCCCCCGAACGCGTAGTAGCGGACCGCGGCCTTGACGTCGTCCGTGGTGGCAGCGGTGTTCTTGGTGTCGACCGTGAGCTCGGTGCTGCCCAGGTAGAGCGTGGACTTGCCGTACTCGCGCCGGATCAGGCGGCTGCCCGCGGCGTCGTAGACGTACGACGTGTGCTTGGTGAAGACCCAGCGCTGTGCGGCGGTGCCGTTGCAGTCGTAGAGCTTCAGGTCGGTGCCGTCGGCCGTGGCCGAGGACGGGATGTCCAGGCAGCGGCCGGAGGCGTTGTGCTTCAGGCTGCCGTCGTCGCGGATGCTCCACTTCTGGGCCGCGTCGGTGGTGTCGCAGGGCTGGACCTGGACGGCCGCCGACTGGGCAGAGCTCGCGGGTTCGGCGCAGACACCGAGGGCCTTGAGCTGTCCGTCCTTGGTGAGCTCCCAGTTCTGCGCGTCGGTGGTGCCACAGGTGTAGATCTGCACCGGGGTGCCGACGGCGGTGGCCGAACCCTGGACGTCGAGGCACTTGCCCGACAGGCCGGTGACGTGGCCCTCGTCGCCCACCTTGGAGGTGGAGGCGAGCCTGCCCTGGGTGTCGTAGCGCAGTACCTGGTTGACGGCCGGGCCGGCGGCGGTGGCCTGCTTGGTGCGGCTGACGGTGTTCCCGGCCGCGTCGTAGCCGTAGCTGTCGGTGGTGTCGGTGGTCGCCGTCACCGCTCCAGAGGCGTTGACCGTCTCCGACTTGACCGCGGTGCTGCGCAGCGCGTGGACGGGGAAGGCCCCGGGGTCGTTCGGCTTGTAGGTGCTGGTGATCCGGAGTGCGGAGGTGCCTCCGGCCGCCGGGTTGACGGGGTTGCGGACCTCCGTGGTGCGGTTGCCCGCCGCGTCGTAGGTGTACTGGTGCCAGTACGGGGCCGGCCCGCCGATGGTGCTGCCGGGGGTCGGCTTCGCACAGGTGGTGGAGGTCTGCGTCCACGCGTCGGTGAGCCTGCGCAGGTAGTCGTACTGGAAGCACTGGACGTCCGGCGCCTTGCCCTCGGGGGTGTCCGCGAGTTTCGTGACGTTGCCGGAGGCGTCATACACGTAGTTGAGGTCGGAGTCGGGCGTGGTGACGGACTCGCGGTCGAGCCGGGTCCGGGAGAGCCTGCGGGTGCCTTCCTCGTAGAAGTTGGTGAGCCAGGTCTGCTTGGCGGCGCTGCTGGTGCCGAGCGTGTACTGGAGCGCCTCACCGAAGTCGGAGTAGGTCGTGTCACGGACGTAGTCCGTGGTGCCGTAGGAGAAGACCGGCTGCCCTGTGAGGTTGTAGCCGTAGGTGATCTTCTCGGAGGCCAGGTTGCCCGCCGCCGGAACGGTGAGGGACTTCGGACTGCCGTCCGCCCGGTACTCGGCGGTGCTGGTGTAGGAGCCGCCCAGACCCGTCTCGGCGCTCGGCACGGTCACCGTGGTCTTGGTCGGATTGCCGCCCGCGTCGTACGCCTCGACGGTCGACTTGTACTCGTTGCCGCCGCTGAAGCTGCTCGCGGAGCCCAGTCGGCCTATGCCGCCGGACGCGGTGTCGTAGACCCAGGAGCTGAGCACGGTCGCACCATTGACGATCTTGGTGGTCCGGCCGAGGTTGTCGTAGCTGTGGGTCAGGGTCTGGCCGAGCGCGTCGGTCGTGGTCCTGACCCGGTCGAACTCGTCGTAGGTCGACGTGGTGGTTCCCTTGTCGGGGTCCACGGCGGTCTTCTGACGGCCCAACAGGTCGTACGTCCACTTCCAGACGTTCTTGCCAGTGGTGTCCATGACCTGGGAGAGACGGCCGGCCTTGTCGTAGTCGTAGTTCGTGGTGCGCGCCACGCCGGAGGTGTCGGCGGACTCGTACTCGACGACCTTGGTGGTGCGGCCCTGCGCGTCGTTCCACACGTCGGCCGGCGTACCGCCCGGCGGGGGGATGGTGGTGACGTGGTCCCCGTGGAAGACGGTCTTGCTCTGCCACTTCACCGCGCCGGCGACCTTGAACACGACACCGGTCGCCCGGCCCGAGCCGTCGTACACGGTCTCAGAGGCCGCAGGCGTACCCCCGACCGCAGCCGACGAGTCGACCAGCTTCGTGTCCGGGTCGTTCAGGTTGTAGAACGGCCCGTGCTGGATGATCGCCAGACCCCGCGAGTCGTACTCGGTCAGCGTCAGGACGCGGCCGGTGTTCGGGGTCGGGGACTGGGTCTGGCGTTCGCGCAGCAGGCCGTCGTACAGCGCGTGGCCGACCGTGATGTTGCCGTTGGCGCGCAGTGTCTTCGTGGTGACCGAGGTCGGGCCGTCGGCGCGGATGTCGTAGACGTACTCGGTGTCGGGCGTGTCCGTGGCCTTCGCGTGGCCGGGCAGCCAGACCTTGGTGAGCCGGCCGAGTGCGTCGTACGCCAGGTCGGTGCGTTGGGAGTTGGCGTCGAGGGTGCTGGTGACCAGGCCCCAGGCCGGGTCGACCGCGGACGTGGTGCTCTGGCCCGTGCCGCCGCTCGCGGGCGGCGGGGTGGTGACCTTCATGCCCGTCACCGGACCGCCCGTGGTGGGCGTGTACGAGGTGACGGTCTTGTTGTCCTTGGTGTCGTAGCTCGCCGTCACGCGGCCGTGGACGTCGTACTCGGTGCGGCTGACCGTCTGCAGGACGGGCTTGCCGTCGGTGTAGCCGGTGACGCGCTGGGAGGCGGAGACCTCGCCCTGGGTGGGCTCGGCGCCGTAGGCCAGGCCGTCGTACAGGGTGCGTACGTCGGAGATCGCGTCGCCGGGGAGGGAGGCGGTGGTGTCGCAGTTGACGGCGACCGTCGAGACCCGCTTCACCAGGGTGAGCAGGGTCCTGTCGTCGTTGCGGGCGTACTCGTAGCGGGTGCAGGAGTCGTCGGACGTGTCGGCGTTCGCCTTGTTCGCGCCGATGTCGCCGAGGTCCGAGGACTGCTTGAGCATGCCGTAGGAGTCGTACTCGTGGACGATCGCGGTGCGGCGGACGGCCGAGCCGTCGAGAGCGGTGCGGGTGTCCACCCGTGCGGTGCTGGTCAGCTGTGCCTTGTCCGACCCCTCGGTGGCGGTCGCCGCCGACAGCCAGGGGGTGTTGACCGAGCCGGTGACCTCCTTGGCCGCGCGGTCGGCGGCGGTGGGGTCCGGTACCGAGGAGTAGGTGCGGGTCTCCAGGAGGTAGCCCTGGAGCCGGTCGGCGTCCTGGACGCGCGTGCCGTCGGAGGCGGTGACCCAGACGTCCTCGGTGCCGCCGTCCTCGTCGGCCCGGTCGCCGTCCATGCCGCGCAGGAAGGTGCTCTCGGCACTCAGCTGCTTGGTGGAGGAGTCACCGGTGACGGTGCGGACCGTGCCGAAGCCCCGGAACTGCGACCAGGTCTTCTTCTTGGCCTTGGCGATCTCGCTGTCGTCGTAGCGCCAGGCCGCGCCGCCGTAGTAGGTGTACGTGGTGATCTTGTCGACGCCGGGGACGGTCGCGTCGTCCTCGGCGACGGTGTCCACCACGTACTTGTGGAACCAGTCCTCGTCCTCCCCGATGCTGCCTTCCTCGGACCAGAAGGACGGGAAGCACAGCTTGGTGTTGTTCCACGGGGTCCGCTTCTCACCGGACTTGCACTCGGTGTCCTTGTAGGTGACCGAGGTGACGCCGCCGGTCTCGGAGCGGATGGCCCGGATGCGCCACTTGCCCATGGGCAGCCGGCCGTCGGTGTTGGCGTAGACGCGGTTGTTGTTCTTGACGCCGTAGAAGACGGTCTTCAGCGGCTCGCTGTTCGCGCCGTTCGCCTTGCCGGTGTGGGTGATGGACTGCAGCCACAGGGACGCCGTGGAGCCGTCGCCCGTGTCGGGGTAGCTCTGGTCGAGGCTCCAGGTGTCGACGGGGGTGTAGCCGCCGGACTTGCGGACCTCGGTGGTGACGGAGGTCAGCCGCTTGCGGGAGAAGAACGACGGCGACCACTGCTCCTTGCAGGACTCGTCGTCGGTGCAGATCTGGTCGAACGGGACGTCCGGCCAGTTGGCGGCGGTGGACTCCTTGAGGTCGCCGGGCTCGCAGTTCTCGGCCGCGGCCTTGCAGCGCTCGGCGACGCCGAAGACGACCCGGGCGGGGGCCTCGGTGGTCAGGTCGCTGCCCTTGCGCTCGCCGTACTCGATGCGCTTGAGGTAGCCGCCCCGGTCGTAGGAGACGGAGACGTCGTCACGGTTGGCGCCGTAGCGGTTGGTCTCCTTCTCCCAGTACAGGGTCATGGAGTTGTCGTGGGTGTCGAGGACGTAGTCGAGGTTCCAGCGCCAGGTCTGGTTGCAGCGGGACTCCTTGAAGGTGTCCTCGTGGCAGGGCTCGCCGGAGTCGTCGCCGTAGACCGGCGTCTGCCAGGCGGAGTCCTGCACACCGCCGGGGTCGTCGGCGGAGCGCTTGTTGCGGCCGAAGTAGTAGCGGGTCCCGTCGGTCGTGGTGACCAGCCAGAACTCCTTGCTGTCACCGGAGTTGTAGCCGCCCGACCAGCGCTCGATCTTCGTGCCGTCGTCCGTCTTCAGCCGCCAGGTGCCCTCCAGCTTCATGTCCGGGTTGCCGTCGAGGGTCTTCGACGCGTCCGCGCCGGACTTCTTGACCAGCTCCCCGTTGCGGCCGCCGAAGGACATGGTGGCGTTGTCGGAGACCCAGCACTGGTCGTACTTCTCCTCGCCCTTGGTGTCGTGCCCGTCGTCCTTGCAGGAACGGTAGGAACGCTCGATGTAGCCCTGGGAGAGGTCGAAGCCCTCGCCGACCCAGCTGGTCTGCGCGCTGGTGGAGGACGTACGGCCGTCCACGGCACCCGAGTTGTACGACAGCTGCAGCTGCGGTGAGGGACCGGCGACCGCCGGCGGCACCCGCAGCGGGTACTGCCAGGAGAACGAGCCGGAGTTTCCGGCCATCTGCCAGGTGCCGGCCGGGGTGAGCGGGGTCGCGGCGAAGCTGCCGTTCGGGCCCGAGGCCCCGGCGGAGACCGCCACGACCGAGGCGGCGGCGGACGCGGCGGCCAGGGAGGTCCTGGCCCCGCCGGTCGTCCTGGGCGCGGCCGGGACGGCCACTTCGGCGGTCAGGGTGCCGCTCTTGACGTCGTTGCCGGTCGGCAGAACCGTTCCGGCGGTGCAGCCGGCCGCCTGCGGAGTGGTCAGGGCGCAGGCGGGGAGCTGGACGAGCCGCAGCCGGGTGGCCCAGTCTCCGCCGTAGGCCTTGGCGAACTTCTGGTAGTCGACCTCGACGGCGACCTTGCCGGCCGTCGCGCCGCCGTCGGCGCGGGCGAGGGTCAGCACCGGGCCGTCGATCCCGGCGCGGCGTGCGGACGCGCGGTCCAGGACGCGGACGGAGACCTTGCCGGGCACGCGGGCGTCGAGGGTGCCGGCCGTGCTGTCACGGGTCGCGCTCTTGGCCGAGACCAGTCCGGCGCGGACCGCCGCCGGAGCGGACACCCGGACCGGCAGCGTCCCCGCGCGGCCCTCCACGGCGGCTTGGGGCGCGGTGAGCTTTCCGCTGAGTGCCTGCTTCTTCAGATCGGCGACGGGGAGTTGGGCCACGGCCGCGCCGGGCGTGGGCCACACCGGTGCGGGTACGGCCTTGCGGGCGGCCTTGGCCGCGTCGTCCGGTGGCACGGCGGAGGTGTCCCAGGGGATCTCCCGGACCGGGACGGACTCCATCGTCTGGGTCTTCGGCCGGCGCTTCTCGCGGGCCGCCTCGTCGACGTCGTCCGCGTGGGCCGGGGGCCCCTGGAGAAGGGTGAGGGCGAGGACGCTCACCAGGCCGGCGGCGAGGGAGCGGCCCGCGGTCCGCAGTCTTCGGCGTGTTCGTGGTGTGGGGGGTGCCCCCCGGCTGATGCGCATGGCGCGACCTCTCTCTAGGGCTCTGCAGGGCGGCGCGGGGCAGGGCAGGGCAACGCGCGGCACACGCCCTGCTCGGCGAGCAGTCGTCGGGGAAAAGGTGGGAAGGGGCCGTCGCACGGCGGGCCCGCACGGCGCGTCGGCCGTGCGGGCGGTGCCTCACCGTCAGTCGGTGTTCGCGGCCTTGTCGATGTCACGGGCGCCGAGCACGGTCGGGTAGACCCGCACGTCGTCGATGTCGCCCTTGAAGGGGTCGGCGAAGGCGCTGTTCCAGCGCGCGCGGCCGACCTGGAAGCCGCCGTCCGCGTGCCAGACCTTCGTCGGGTCGTAGCTGGTGCCGTCCTCGTTGGAGGGGATCACCTGGTCGCTGCCCTGCTCGACGCCGTTGACGTAGAGCGTGATCTGGTTCCGGGACGGGTCGAAGACGCCGGCGAGGTGGACCCACTTGCCCACCGGGCTCGCCCCCGGCTCGGAGGCCCTGGCGCGGGCCGCCTCGGTGCCGGTGGCGGCGTCGCGGTGCCGGCCGAACACCCAGCCGTACGTGGTGGACCAGTACAGGGCGAAGCCGTTGCCGTGGTCGCCGACCTGGCTGATGACCGCCCGGTTGGCCGAGATGTCGGAGACCTTGGCGCGGGCCATGACCGTGAAGCCCTGGCGGGTGTCGACCAGGTTCGCCGCGGTGGCGAAGTCCGTGGCCACGCCGTCGAAGCGGATCGCGCGGTCGGTGGCGACGGAGGCGTTGCTGCCCGCGACCCAGGTGCCGCCGGAGATGGTCAGCGCGTCCTTGTCGGTGCCGGAGGAGGAGGCCGAGTCGTTGCCCGTGGTGCCGCTGTTCTCGTCCAGCCGGTAGGAGGCCACCGCGCAGCTCTCGGCGGGCGGGTCGTCGCAGGCGCGGCCGGACTGGAAGACGTACTCCTGGACCGGTCCGACGTTGCCGGCGTCGTCCACGCTGGCGACGGAGAGCACGTTGAGGCCGAACTTCGGTACGGGGACGGAGACGCCGGTGGCGGAGGCGCCACGGGTGGCCGGGTCGACCGAGGCCGCCAGGGTGTCGGTGTTCAGGCCGTAGACGTAGCGGTCCACGTCGTTGCCGTAGGCGGTGTCCATCGAGCCGTTGGGCGCGAAGGTGAACTTGGCCGTCGTGCCCGAGACGATGTCACCGGTGGACTCCAGGGTCACCTTGGGCTTGGTGCTGGGCCGCTGGCTGTCGTAGGAGAACTCGCACCAGTCCGACCACGGGCCCTCGTCGATGCCGTCGCTGGCCTGCGCGTGCCAGTGGTAGGTGTGCCCGTGCCTGAGCTTGTTGTCCGGGATGCCCTTCTCGAAGGTGCCGTCCGCCTTGTACGCGGTCCACAGGTCGCCGCCGACCTGGACGTCGTCGGCGCCGGGCAGCATGTCCCAGACCCGGTAGAGGGTGCGGATGTTGTGCGGGTCGGGGTCGGTGACGTTGACGGTCAGGACGGGCGTGTCGTCGCGGATGAAGGGCCGGCCGGAGCCCGTGACACAGCTGGTGGTGGGGCTGGTGGTGCGCTCGTTGCCGGGCTTGCTGGGCAGGGTGTTGTAGAAGATCTGCAGCGTGCCGGTGCTGCCCTTGAAGCGCTTCCAGCCGCCGGCCGCGTCCTCGTCGGCGGCGCGCAGCGAGAAGGCGACGGCCGAGCCCGAGCCGGCCTTGGCGCGGACGGTCTTGGTCAGGTTCTCGTTGTTCTCGTCCGGGTTGTCGTTGAAGGCGACGTCGCCGTTCTCGCAGCCGTACTCCTCGTTGCCGTAGGCGACGTGGCGGTCGCCCATCAGGTCGCCGTCGGAGGGCTTGTTGTTCCAGGTGGTGTCCTTGGAGAGCTTCGACGCGTCGACCAGGTGCAGGTTCACCCAGCTCGGGGTGCAGTTGTAGGAGAAGGTCTCGTAGACGTGGAAGGTGGCGTCGTAGATCTTGCGGTTCTCCCAGCCGTCCAGGTTGTACTCGAAGTACATCCGGCCGACGTAGTTGGTGCCGCAGCCGCCGCTGGTGCAGCGGCCGATGCCCTTGTCGTCGTCGAAGTTGTCGTACGTCGTCGACGGCGAACCGCTGTTGGCCCAGGTGTAGAAGGAGCGGGACGCGGACTTGTCGGGCTTGTCGACGCTGAGCGGCGGGTCGATGTAGAGCGGGAGGTTGGCGGCGGTCACGGAGTCCAGGAGCGCCGGGTCCGGGGTGAGGGTGACGGTGTCGTCGTCGACCTTCAGGTCCACCTGGGCGTGGCTGTCGCCCGGCATGGGGGCGGCGGCCGGGTCCTCCTGGAGGGCGTCCTTGACGGGATCGGCCGAGGAGTTGGCGTTGGCCTCGCTGCCGGAGTCCCACATCAGCGGGGTGTTGCCGGAGAAGACGGAGGCGCCCGTCGTGGCGTCCACGACCGCCATCCCGCCGTCGGTGTTCTCCTTGACGCGCAGTCCGTCGACGGACTGCTTCAGCTCGATCTGCGTGAGGGCCGGGTCCTGGGCCGCGGACTTGGTCCGTACGACCAGCACCTGCCGGAATCCCTGCGCGCTTGCTGTCATGTGCAGGTCAATGCCAGGCAAAACGGAACGGTACTCCGCGGTGTCGCCGACCAGCACCGGCTCGGGCAGCCGCCCGGGCCAGCTGAGCGCCGCGGAACGCCCGGAGTCCTTCACGGCGACCAGCGGATCGGCGCCGCCGCCGGAGAACTCGACGTCGATCAGCGCGGTCTTCGGCCCGACCGAGCCGTCGGGCTTGAACTCCAGCGAGGTGTCGATGTCCTTCCAGGAACCGTCCGGTTGCGGCGCCCACCTGGGCGCGGCCGACAGCTCACTGCGGAAACCCCCGTCGGGCAGCGCGAACACCCGCTCCGCGACGCCGCGCTCCTCGGCCACCTCGACGACCTTCCCGGTCTCCCGGGCCTGCTCCGAGGCGTTCGCCGCGGCGTCCGGCACCGCGCCGGACGGCTGCCCCTCCTCCGCGACAGCACCGCTCGACATCGCGCCGAGCATCAGCGCCGGCCCGAGCACCAGCGCGACGGCGCGCGCTCTCGATCGTCTCCAGGCATGACGGATCGTCATCTACCACTCCCCCGTCCCCGGTTGGTCAGACCGGGAAATGTGAACAAGTCGTGTGGTTCGAGTGAGGGCGAGCGTAGAGCGCAATCAGCCGATTCGCCGGGCGGATTTAGGGGGGTGAAAACATCCGGATGCCGCAGGACGGGACAAACGGGTTCTGTGACATAGCTCACAGCAACAGCGCCGCCGACCTCCGGCGCCTCCCTCGCCGCCGGCAGTGGACCAGCCACGGAACAAACATGATCATCTACAGGAAATACCATGTCAGCGTCATGATCAAGCCGACCCCTTGAGTGTGGAACACAAGGAGACGGCCGGGGCGGGCCGACGGTCACATCATCGAGCGCCGGGTCGCGAGCGACAGGAAGAGGGGGCTTTCCCATGGGTGGCTCGGTCACCGCCGTCAGCAGTAACGGCACCTACAGCTTCACCAAGCCCAACCGCGACAGCATCACCCTGATCGCCGGGCTCGGCGTGGAGGGGGACGTGCACGCCGGGGCGACGGTGAAGCACCGGTTCCGGATGGAGAAGGATCCCTCACAGCCGAATCTTCGGCAGGTGCACCTCATCCACGAGGAGTTGTTCGACGAGGTGCGGGAGGCCGGGTTCGAGGTGCGGGCCGGGGAGCTCGGGGAGAACGTGACGACCCGGGGAGTCGATCTGCTGGGGCTGCCGGTGGGCGCCCGGCTCAGGCTGGGGGACCGGGCCGTGGTCGAGGTGACCGGGCTGCGCAATCCCTGTGCGCAGATCGACCGTTTCCAGAAGGGGCTGATGAAGGAGGTCGTCGGGCGTGACGCGGCCGGCCGGCCGGCGTTCAGGTCCGGGATCATGAGCGTCGTACTGACCGGGGGCGTGGTGCGGCCCGGTGACCCGATCACCGTCGAACTGCCGACCGGGGCGCACCAGCCTCTGCGGATCGTCTAGGGCCGGTTGCGAAAGTGGCGTCGTCGCCCGAAGGGCGGCCGCGCGCCCGCCGCGGAGCGGCTGATGTCGCCGTGGGTGCGTGCTCTCGGCGTGCCGCCCGGAAGCCCTCGTACTGGGCGTACTCGGGCTTTCGGGCGGTGCGGCGAGTGGGGGCACCGCCCACGCCCTTCAGGCAGTGGGGGAGCGTGCCGGGCGTCGCGCGGCAGGCGCCACTTTCGCGACAGGCCCTAGCCGCGGAAGTCCGCCGTGCGCTCCGGGCTTGCCTCCGCGAGGGCCTTGGTGACTTCGGCGGCGCCGGCGCGCAGGCCGTAGACGGGGGTGTCGGGCTGCTGGCGCCAGGAGTCGTCGATGCCGCCCGCGTCGACGGTGTCGAAGCCGAGCTCGTCGATGAGGGCGCGGACCTTCGCCTTCGCGGCCTCGTCGTCGCCGGCCACGGGCAGGGCGATGCGGTCGGGGGCGTCGGCCGGGCGGGGGCGGTCCAGGATGTCCTGGGCGTAGGTGCCGTTGAAGGCCTTGACCACCGGGTGACCGATGTGGCGTTCCGTCCAGCGGCTCTCGGTGAGGCCCTCGTCCTCGATCGCGGCGATCCTGCCGTCGCGCTGACGGGGGTAGTAGTTGCCCGTGTCGATGACGGCCACATCCTCGGCCGCGCCGTCCAGGAGGCCCGAAGGCAGGTCCGGGACCGCCTTCAGGGGGACCGTGACGACGACGATCTCCGCCCCGCGTGCCGCCTCCTCCACCCTGACCGGGGTCGCGCCCGTCTCCTCGGCCAGGGCCGTGAGGGTGTGCGGGCCGCGGGAGTTGGCGACGGAGACCTCGTGGCCGAGGGCGGTGAGCCGTCGGGTGAGGTTGCCGCCGATGTTGCCCGCGCCGATGATGCCGATCTTCATGACAGGCCCCTGTCCTTCCGGTTCAGATCCATGCACACGCATGCTTTCGTCACCTTCAACCCGGCGCCCCCGCGGGTTGTTCCTGACCGGTTCCCCTCATAGGTGGGCTTCAGACCCGTCGGATCCGTACGACGATCCCGCCCGTGCGTGAGCCGGAAGGGGCGCCCGGCGGCACACGCCGGGCGCCCCTTCCGCGTGCGTCACTTGTTCAGGTACGACCAGAACTCGTCGAACGACAGGACCTTGTCCCCGTTCAGGTCGCGGGTCTTGATGACGGCCTCGGCGACCGACTCGGTGACGTTCCAGTCGCCCTCCTGGGCGAGGGCGGTCTTGAACTCGGCGGCGGTGATGAAGCCGTCACCGTCCGTGTCGATCCGCTGGAACTGCTTGCGTGCTTCTTCGATGTCCGCCACCGATCCGCCCCTCATCTCGTGCTTTTCCTGCTTTGGCGCCTAACTGACGGGGGTCAGATTAGCTGCCCGCTCGAGCCCTCAGTGCGGTGACCACCCAGGCGAAGTCCTCGGCGTGCGGGGGCGCGGCCTGCCGGTTCACGACGGCGAGCAGTTCGCGGTAGCGGGCGACGCGGTCGTTGAACCCCGCCGTCATGCGCTCCAGCACGGCGGCCCGGTCGGCGTCCCCGAACAGTTCCCGCAGCACCTCCTCCGCCTCGGGCGCCTCCGGGGCGATGCCCCGCTCGCGCGCCGGGCCCACCAGGTCCACCAGGCGCCTGGCGAACCACTGTGCCTGCCCGCGCGAAGCCTCGGGCGTCCGGTCGGCGGCGTTGAACTCGGCCGCCCTGCGCATCTGCGCCCGGAACTCCGGATCCTGGAGCATCTCGGCCAGCTCCAGCCAGGCGTCGGCCTGCTCCGGCGTCGGGTCGTCCGAGAGGTCGATCGCGGTACGCCGCATCCGCTCCCGGATCTCCGGGTCAACGGTGTCGAGCCCGTGCAGCGTCTCCTCCACGAACTCCTCCATGATCCGCTGCCGTTCGGCGGCGGACAGTCGCGCCAGTCTGTTCATGAGCGTCGTCTCCTCTGCGCCGGAACCACGTTTCGCCACGGTCGACAGCACCGCCCTCGTCACCTTCAGCGATCGGATCCGCGCGTCCAGGGCCGCCACGTGCGTGGCCGCGACCTCGGCCACCGTCCGCTCCCCCGCCAGCACCTTGCGTACGTCCTCCAGACCGAGGCCCAGCTCGCGCAGCGTGCGGATCAGCTCCAGGCGGGCGACGGACTCGGCGTCGTAGAGCCGGTAGCCGCCGGCCGAGCGGGTCACCGGGTGCAGGACACCCTCGTCGGACCAGTAGCGGATGGTGCGCACGGTCAGTCCGGTGGCCCGCGCCAGCTCGCCGATGGTGAAAAGTCCGGTGCCGTGATCGATCATGTGTGTGAGTCTGGGCCTTCCAGTGGGTGGAGACTCAAGGAGCGGGGGGAGCCCGTCGTGGCGGAGACCTTGCGGGACATTCTCGACGCGGCGGCGCGGGGCGTCTTCCCGCCGGCGGACGGCGGTACGACGGTGGTGCCCCAGGCGTCCTTCCGTGACGCGGGCGTGCTCTCGTTCACCGCGCACTCCGTCGTCTTCACCGACGAGGACCCGCGGTGGGTGCACGAGACGCTGGCGTCGATGCGGTGCGACGCGCTGGCCGCGACCATGAACCCGCTGTTCCTGGCGGCCTTCCTGGAGCGCACGGGGCGCACCTGCGAGACCGTCGACGCCGTCCTGGTCGGCTCCCCGCTGCCGGGTGAGCCGCCGCTCGCGCTGGAGGAGATCGAGGACGCCGGGCATCCCCGCGTGGTCTACGCCCGCCGGCGACGCGACGACGTGCGGGTCTGGAAGGCGGAGGGCGGGGTGCTGACGCTGGGGCGCGGCATCGCCGGCCGGCTGGAGGTGTCGGTCGAGGTGGACGAGAGCGTACGGCACCGGGGGCTGGGGCGGTCGCTGGTGACCGCGGCCCGGCATCTCGTCGCCGAGCCGCTGTGGGCGCAGGTCACACCGGGGAACGCCCGCAGCATGCGGGCGTTCCAGGCGGCGGGGTACGTCCCGGTGGGGGCGGAGGCGCTGCTGACCGCCCGCCCGTGAGCCGGATCGGCGCCTGTGCGCCGGGGGATCAGCGGAAGATGCCCGTGTGGCCGAGCGAGTAGCGGCCCGGCTGCGGGTAGACGGCGAGGCCGTGCGGTCCGCTGCCGACCGGGATGCGGGCGATCTGCTCGCCGGTGCGGGTGTCGATGGCGTACACCTCGGCGTCGTAGCGCCCCGACAGCCACAGGACCTTGCCGTCGGCCGAGACGCCGCCCATGTCGGGGCTGCCGCCGTCGGGGAGGTGCCACTTCTTGGTGAGCTTGTTCTGGGTGAAGTCGAAGACGGACACGGAGCCCTCGCCGCGGTTGGAGACGTACATCTCGCGGGAGTCGCGGCTGACGTAGAGGCCGTGGCAGCCCTTGCCGGTGGGCAGGAAGGCGGGCTCGGTGAACTTGTCGCCGTCCAGGACCCACATGCCGTCGGCCATCATGTCCGCGATGTAGAACCGCTTCCCGTCCGGCGAGATCTTCACGTCCTGCGGCATGGCGCCCTCGAAGGGGAGCTTCTGCTGGCCGACGACCTTCATCTTCTCGGTGTCGACCTTGAGCAGTTCGCCGCTGAACTCGCAGGAGACGATGAAGTACCGGCCGTCCGGGGAGAAGTCGGCGTGGTTGACGCCGTAGCAGGTGACCGGTTCGGTCCTGAGCCGCTTCATGGTGTGCGGATCGCGGAAGACGAGTTCGCGGTCGAGGGAGGCCATGACGACGGCGTACTTGCCGTTGGGCGTGAAGTAGAGGTTGTACGGGTCGTGCACCTCCACCTCCTCGCCCGCCCTGCCGGTCCTGGGGTCGATCGGGGTGAGGGTGTGGCCGCGGTTGTTGTTGACCCAGAGGGTCTTCAGGTCCCAGGACGGGACGACGTGCTGGGGCTGGCGGCCGACCTGGAGGGTCTCGATCACCTTGTACGTCTTCGGGTCGATGACGGTGACCGTGTCGGACTCGGTGTTGGGGACGTAGACCCGCGACGGGAAGTCCTTGACCACCGGGGAGAGCCGGCCCGGTCGGTCGGCGGCGTAGACGTCCTTGGGGTCGAGGACGGGGGGCATGCCGGGCAGGCCCGGGACGGTCGGCTTCTTCGCCGGGGCCGGGGCCGCGCCCTTGGTGGCCGCGGTGGCCCCCGTGGCCTCGGTGTCCTTGGCCGTGCCGCCCCTGGGCCCGGTGCCGCAGGCGGCGAGGACGGCGAGGGCGGCACCGGCGAGCAGGGTGCCTGTCACGAGGTTGCGGTGCGGGTAGCGGTGCATCAGCTGAGCAGCTCCGTGGTGGTGACCGCGCGCAGTCCGCGGCGGTGGAGTTCGGCCAGGACGGCGGGGAGCGCGGCGACCGTGTCCGCGTACCCGAAGTGCAGGCTCACGACGGACCCGTTGCGGATCCCGCCGAGGACCGTGCGGGCGACGGCGGGGCCGCCGGGCGACGTGAAGTCGAGCGAGTCGACGTCGTACGAGAGGACGTGCGGGTAGCCGGTACGGCGGGCCAGGGCCGCGACGGCCGGCGAGGCCCGGACCGCTCGGGAGGGACGGAACCAGGTGCCGATGGAGCCGGTGAGCCCGCGCAGCCGCTGTGCGCAGGCGACGATCTCCCGCTCCGCCTCCGCCTCGGGCAGGGCGTTGATGTCGACGTGGCGGTGGGTGTGGTTGCCGAGGTCGTGGCCGCCGTCGAGGATGCGGCGGGCCATGCCCGGGTGCGCCTCGAGCCAGGTGCCGACGGCCAGCACGGTGACGCGGGCGCCGTGCCGCTCGGCCTCGTCGAGGAGGGCGCGGGCGAGGGCGGGGTCACCCTGGCCGTGGAAGGTGAGGGCGACGCGGGGGTGGTCGCGGGGGCCGTGGGTGATGTGGGTGGGCTGGTGGGGGTAGGCGCGGGGGGTGGCGGCGGGCCGGGGGACGGCGGCGGGCGGGGTTCGGGAAGCGGAGGTGGGGGCGTGGGAGGTGGGCTCGTGGGCGGTGGGCTCCTCGGAAGCGGGGACGGGGCGGGCGGGGGTGTCGGGAGCGGGACCGGCCGGGGTGCACGCGGCCGTGAACGCGCTCCCCGCGACGATCCCGGCTGCCGCCCGTAGCGCGGCACGGCGGTCGGTTGAGGTCACCCGCACCATTTAAGGGGCAATAGGTGGAAAAACAGGCCATTCACTCGGTTGACGCCGACAGGGGCGTCGAGAACAGAGGGGTTTTCGCCCCCGCCGCCCCTACCCCGCCACCCGAAGCAGCACCACCGCCCGAGCCGGCACCGTCACCGCCGCCCCCGCCCGATGCGTCACCCCCGGCGCCTCCCCCTGCTCCTCCCTCGACGTGTCGACGACCACCTCGTACCGCTCCGCCCACGGCGGCCCCGGCAGCACGAAGCTCACCGGACGGTCCCCCGCGTGCAGGACGGCCAGGAAGCTGTCGTCCGTGATCGGCGCCCCCCGCTCGTCCCGCCCCGGGATGTCCCGCCCGGACAGGTACATCCCCAGCGTCGCGGCGGGCGCGTACCAGTCCCCTTCCGTCATCTCGGTGCCCCGCGCCGTGAACCAGGCCAGGTCCCGCAGCCCGTCCGCCGAGTGCGCCCGCCCGGAGAAGAACGCCCGGCGGCGGAGCACGGGGTGGCGGTGACGCAGGGCTATGAGACGGGACGTCAGATCGAACAGGGCCTTCCAGCCCGGTTCCTCCAGCAGCCCCCAGTCCACCCACCCGATCTCGTTGTCCTGGCAGTACGCGTTGTTGTTCCCCCGCTGGGTCCGCCCCATCTCGTCCCCCGCGACCAGCATCGGCACCCCCGTCGACAGCAACAACGTCGTCATGAGGTTGCGCAGCTGGCGTCGGCGCAGCGCCCCGACCCGCTCGTCGTCCGTCTCCCCCTCCGCGCCGCAGTTCCAGGACCGGTTGTCGTCCGTGCCGTCCCGGTTGCCCTCGCCGTTGGCCTCGTTGTGCTTGCGCTCGTAGGACACCAGGTCGCGCAGGGTGAAACCGTCGTGCGCCGTGACGAAATTGACCGACGCGTACGGCCGCCGCCCGCCCCACGCGTACAGGTCGCTCGAACCCGACAGCCGGTACCCCATCTCCCGGACGTCGGGCAGCGCGTGGCGCCAGAAGTCCCGTACGGCGTTGCGGTAGCGGTCGTTCCACTCCGTCCACAGGGGTGGGAAGGCGCCCACCTGGTAACCGCCGGAGCCCACGTCCCACGGCTCGGCGATCAGCTTCACCCGTCGCAGGACCGGGTCCTGCGCGATGACCGCGAGGAACGGGGACAGCATGTCCACGTCGTGCATCGAGCGCGCCAGCGCCGCCGCCAGGTCGAAGCGGAAGCCGTCCACCCCCATCTCCGTCACCCAGTACCGCAGTGAGTCGGTGATCAGGCGCAGGACGTGCGGCTGGACCACGTGCAGGGTGTTGCCGCAGCCCGTGTAGTCGGCGTACCTGCGGGCGTCCGGCTGCAGCCGGTAGTACCCCCGGTTGTCGATGCCCTTCAGCGACAGCATGGGCCCGAGCTCGCCGGCCTCCGCCGTGTGGTTGTAGACCACGTCGAGGATGACCTCGATCCCGGCGGCGTGCAGCGCGCGCACCATCCGTTTGAACTCGCCGACCTGCTGGCCGGTCGTCCCGGAGGAGGCGTAGGCGGCGTGCGGGGCGAAGTAGCCGATGGAGTTGTAGCCCCAGTAGTTGCGCAGCCCCTTGCGCAGCAGGTGGTCCTCGTGGGCGAACTGGTGCACCGGCAGCAGCTCCACCGCCGTGACGCCCAGCTTCACCAGGTGCTCGATCGCCGCCGGGTGCGCCAGACCGGCGTAGGTGCCCCGCAGTTCCTCCGGGATCCCCGGGTGGAGCCGGGTGAAGCCGCGCACGTGCAGCTCGTAGATGACCGAGTCCGCCCACGGCGTCTTGGGGCGGCGGTCGTCCGCCCAGTCGTCGTCGTCGTGGACGACGACGCCCTTCGGGACGTACGGCGCCGAGTCCCGTTCGTCGCGCACGGTGTCCGCGACCTGCTGCTGGGGCCAGTCACGGACGTGCCCGTACACCTCGGGCGGCAGGGTGCTGTAGTCATTCCCTTTGGCGCCGTCGACGGCACGGGCGTACGGGTCGAGGAGCAGCTTCGCCGGGTTCCAGCGGCTGCCGGTCCAGGGGTCCCAGCGGCCGTGCACCCGGTAGCCGTAGCGCTGGCCGGGCATCACGCCGGGGATGAAGCCGTGCCAGATCTCGTGGGTGAGCTCGGTGAGCCGGGCGCGGGTCTCCCGGCCGTGCTCGTCGAAGAGGCACAGCTCGACCGCCTCCGCGCCGCCCGCCCACAGCGCGAAGTTGGTGCCCGCGACGCCGTCCGGGCCGACCCGGAAGCGGGCGCCGAGCGGTGTGGGCGCGCCCGGCCACACGGGCACGCCCGGCGTCCTGCGCTGTGCCCCGTTCACGACGGCGGAGGCAGCCGTGCGCTCCTTGGCCACCGTCTCCTGCTCGGCTGCGCTGGACACCGTTCCGCCTCCCGCGGCTCATGGCACGACGCCGGCCAAGGGCAAACGGCGTCCCGGCCGCGGCTCCCCGTAGCGTCGTCCTCCCCCCTGTTCTGCCCAGAGCGTGCCTCGCACTCACGTTTCCCCGGAGCGGGGCCGTCGTTGGGCACCGTGTGAGGCACGTACAACGGCGCGCACGGCGCGCGGGGGCCGTGTTGGCCGCCGTACTGACATGGGCAGGGCTGCTGGCGGGAGCCGCCGGCTGCACCGGGGACGGACGCGGTGGGCTGGACCGGGTGCTCGGGAAACCGCCGGCGCCCGAGGACGTCATCCGCATCACGCCGGAGGACGGTACGAAGGAGGTGCGGCCGGAGAAGGGGCTCACGGTGCGGGTGCCCGACGGGCGGCTGGAGTCGGTGAAGGTCGTCAAGTCGCAGGACGCGCAGGACAGCGTGGTGCGGGGCCGGATCTCCGCGGACGGGCGGAGCTGGAGTCCGGACGACAAGCGGCTCGCGCTCGCCGCCCGTTACACGATCGACGTGGTGGCCCTCGACGGTGACGGCCGGCGCTCGGCCCGCCACGCCACCTTCACCACGGACGTCCCCGAGCAGCGCTTCATCGGATACGTCTCGCCCGAGAACCGGTCCACCGTCGGCACCGGGATGATCGTTTCCCTGGAGTTCAACCGGGAGATCGAGAACCGCGCGGCCGTGGAGCGCGCGATCCAGGTGACGTCCAGGCCGGCCGTCGAGGTCCGGCCGCACTGGTTCGGCGACGACCGCCTCGACTTCCGCCCCGCGGAGTACTGGCGGCCCGGCACCGTGGTCACCGTCGCCCTGCGGTTGCGGGACGTCGAGGGCGCGCCCGGTGTGTACGGCCTGCAGTACAAGACGTTCTCCTTCACCGTCGGCCGTCACCAGGTCTCCCTCGTCGACGTCGCCCAGCACACGATGAAGGTGTGGCGCGGCAGTGAGCTGATCGCCACCTTGCCCATCACCGCCGGTGCGCCCAAGACGACGACGTACAACGGGAAGATGGTGATGACCGAGATGCACGAGCTGACCCGGATGAACGGCGCCACGGTCGGCTTCACCAAGAAGGACGGCAAGGCCGAGTACGACGTCCCGGACGTGCCGCACGCCATGCGGCTGACCGACTCGGGCACCTTCCTGCACGGCAACTACTGGCTGTCGGCGGACGCCTTCGGGCGGCGCAACCTCACCCACGGTTGCGTGGGCCTCAGGGACGTGAGGGGCGGCAGCTCGGACACGCCCGCCGGCTGGTTCTTCGACCGCAGTCTCATCGGGGACGTCATCGAGGTCGTCAACAGCAAGGACAAGGAAGTGGCTCCCGACAACGGCCTCGGAGGCTGGAACATGGACTGGGAGGAGTGGAAGGCGGGCAGCGCGGTGGACTGAACCTTTCCTCCCAAGGTCGAAGTTGGGACTGAACGGTGACAATCGGGGGCCGCCAGGGCCGTTGACCTTGAGGTTAATATGCGCGCAGTGCAGGGGACGTGCCTGCGCGCGGGCCTGAGCGGCCCGGGGGGAGGGGAGAACTCATTTGAACGTGCGACCGATATCGGGGGCGTCGGTTGGCGGCCGTTCGCGCGGCCGCAACAAGCGGTTGGCACTGATCGCCGGAGGGCTACTGCTGGCGGTCACGGCCTGCGGTGGGGGCGGGGACTCGGACTCGGGTTCCGCGAAGGGCGGGGACAAGGGGGGCTCCGGCGCCGCCGCGGAGAGCAAGCAGTCGGAGGCTGTCGTCAGCATCGCGCCGAAGACCGGCGCCACCGACGTCGACACCAGCGGCGTCCTCAAGGTCACCGCCGCCAAGGGCAAACTGACCGAGGTCGTCGTCAAGGACACCAAGGGCACGGCGGTCCCCGGCACCATCTCCGCGGACGGCGCCGGCTGGACGCCGAGCACGCACCTGGCCGCCGCCACCAAGTACCAGGTGCACGCGGTCGCGAAGGACACCGAGGGCCGTACGGCCGCGGAGGACGCGAGCTTCACCACGCTGACCCCGGAGAACACCTTCGTCGGCAACTTCACGCCGGAGGACGGCTCCACGGTCGGCGTGGGCATGCCGTTCTCGGTCCGCTTCACCCGGGGCATCACCAACCCCGAGGACGTGGAGAAGGCCATCAGCATCAAGACCGAACCGGCCGTGGACGTCCAGGGCCACTGGTTCGGCAACGACCGCCTCGACTTCCGTCCCGAGAAGTACTGGGCGGCCGGCACCAAGGTCACGGTGAAGCTGAACCTCGACGGCGTCGAGGGCCGCAAGGGCGTCTACGGCAAGCAGTCCAAGACGGTCTCCTTCACCATCGGCCGCAACCAGGTGTCCGTCGTGGACGCCAAGAAGCACACGATGAAGGTCATGCAGGAGGGCAAGGTCGTCAAGACCATCCCGGTCACCACCGGCAAGCCCGGCTACGCCACCTGGAACGGCCAGATGGTCATCAGTGAGAAGTTCACGGTGACCCGCATGAACGGCGACACGGTCGGCTACGACGGCGAGTACGACATCAAGGACGTCCCGCACGCCATGCGCCTGACCAACTCCGGCACGTTCGTGCACGGCAACTACTGGGGCGGTGACGCCTTCGGCAACTACAACGCCAGCCACGGCTGCATCGGCCTGCGCGATGTGCGCGGCGGCTACGACAGCGGTGTGCCGGCCGCGTGGTTCTTCAACCACTCGATGATCGGCGACGTGGTGGTCGTGAAGAACTCCACCGACCCGGTCGTCGACCCGGCCAACGGCCTCAACGGCTGGAACATCCCCTGGGCCGAGTGGACGAAGTAGGTCCCGCTCGACGGTGGGCCCGGCGCTGTCCGTGACGGACGGCACCGGGCCCACCGTCGTCGGCCCCCTGCTGCGCCGCCTGGGGGACGCTGCGTCCCCTTGCCGCTTCGCGGCGGGCCGGACCCCCGGCCGACTGTGATGGACCGCACCGAACCGGTCCCCGTTAGTCACCGTGCAGCACCCGCCTGGGGGACAACCCCCAGACCCCCGGCCGACTGTGACGGACCGCACCGAACCGGCCCCCGTTAGTCGCCGTGCAGCACCCGCCTGGGGGACAACCCCCAGACCCCCGGCCGACTGTGACGGACCGCACCGAACCGGTCCCCGTTAGTCGCCGTTAACCTGCTGCCATGACCGTGAATCTCGAAGTCGCCGAGGGCGTCGGCACGCTGCGTCTCGACCGCCCGCCCATGAACGCGCTGGACGTGGCCACCCAGGACCGGCTGAAGGAGCTCGCCGAGGAGGCGGGGCGGCGTGACGACGTCCGCGCCGTGGTGGTGTACGGCGGGGAGAAGGTGTTCGCGGCGGGCGCGGACATCAAGGAGATGCAGGACATGGACCACACGGCGATGGTCCTGCGCGCCCGGGCCCTGCAGGAGTCCTTCACCGCGGTGGCCCGCATCCCCAAGCCGGTGGTCGCGGCCGTGACCGGCTACGCGCTGGGCGGCGGCTGCGAGCTGGCGCTGTGCGCGGACTTCCGGATCGCCGCGGAGAACGCGAAGCTGGGCCAGCCGGAGATCCTGCTCGGCCTGATCCCGGGCGCCGGCGGCACCCAGCGCCTCTCGCGCCTGATCGGCCCCTCCAAGGCGAAGGACCTCGTCTTCACGGGCCGGATGGTGAAGGCGGACGAGGCGCTGACCATGGGCCTGGTGGACCGGGTGGTCCCGGCGGACGAGGTGTACGCGCAGGCGCACGCGTGGGCGGCGAAGCTGGCGCAGGGTCCGGCGATCGCGTTGCGGGCGGCGAAGGAGTCGATCGACACCGGTCTGGAGACGGACATCGAGACGGGTCTCGCCGTCGAACGGAACTGGTTCGCGGGTCTGTTCGCGACCGCCGACCGCGAGATCGGCATGCGGAGCTTCGTGGAGGAGGGGCCGGGGAAGGCGAAGTTCCTCTGAGGCTCGACTCCTCGTCCGTGTGAGTCGGTGTGAGTCGGTGTGAGACTCCTCTCCCACAATCTCCGTGGAACAGGTTGCAATTGACGGGGTGTCTGATTCGCGTCCCTCGATGGGGCGGTTCATGGGAACCTTGGAGCGACCCTGAGCCGGCCTTGTCGAGGGAGCCCGCCGAGTGCCTTCGGACGCATCGTCTCCGCAGGTCAGCGCGGGTTTGACGGGCCCCGAACCGCCTCTGGCACATGCCAACCGAATCGGGTGGAATGAGGCATTCCGGGGGGCCTATTCCCCCGGAACCGCCACGGAGGAGTCCCCGGACGGCCATGATGGGGGCATGGCGGGGCTGGAGGGTTTCGAACAGCCGCGAGGGCACGGGCGTGTGGCCGCGGCACGCTGGTCTCCTGCGGTCGAGGACGAACGGGCGCTCAAGGCGCTGGAGTTGTTCGGCAACCCGACGGAGGCGGAGGTTCCACTGCCGTCCCGCCCCGAGTCCGCCGCCACCGCCCGTCGGCTCACCCAGGTCGTCATCCTCCGTCAGTGGCAGCTCACCCCCAAGATGACCGAGGAAGCCGTCCTGCTCGTCTCCGAACTCGTCGGCAACGCCGTCCGCCACACCGGCGCCCGTGTCTTCGGCCTGCGGATGCGCCGCCGGCGCGGCTGGATCCGCGTCGAGGTCCGCGATCCCTCACGGGGGCTGCCCTGTCTGATGCCGGTCCAGGAGATGGACGTCAGCGGCCGGGGGCTGTTCCTCGTGGACAAGCTGGCCGACCGGTGGGGGGTCGATCTGCTGCCCCGCGGGAAGACGACGTGGTTCGAGATGCGGGTCGCCGACCGCTGAGGGCGTGCCCCGCGCCGAGCAGGCCGGCGGGGGCGTCCCCGCCCAGCGGCCGTCGCGCTCGAAGGGGCATCGGCCGAACGGTGGACGCCGGAGGAGGACATCGCCCGGCTCCCAGGGGTTCAAATGGCCGAATGCGCAGGTCGTAGGACCAACGCCGTAGCCCGGTCCGGGGAAACTCGGTGGGCGATGTCAGTGGCGGTCCGTAGGCTCGCCGGTGATGTCGACGACACATGCAACCACCAAGGACCGCTCCGCGGTGCGGACGTTGCTGCGCCTGTGGCCGTATGTGCGGCCGGTGCGGGTGCGGCTGTTCACCGCCGCCTTCGTCGCGATCGTGGCCTCCTGTACGGGGCTGGTGATCCCCCTCGTCCTGAAGTGGATGGTGGACGGGCCGGTCGCCGACCGGGACCCGGCGGGGGTCTGGCTGGGCGCGCTGTACCTGCTGTTGCTGGGCTTCGCGGAGGCGCTGCTGTTCGGGCTGCGGCGGTGGCTGGTGGCGCGGCCGCTGTCGCATGTCGAGGCGGAGATGCGGGCGGAGCTGTACCGGCATCTGCAGCGGCTGCCGGTCGCCTTCCACGACCGGTGGGCCTCGGGACAGTTGCTCTCCCGGGGCACCACCGATCTGATGCTGCTGCGGATGTTCCTCGCCTTTCCGCTGACGTTCCTGCTGGTCAACGGGGTGACGATCCTCGTCGGCGTGGTCATCATGCTGCTGCAGGACTGGACGCTCGGGCTGGTGATCCTCGGGCCGGCCGTGCCGGTCGTGGTGATGTGCGTGCTCTTCGAGCACCGGTACGCGGTCGTGGCGCGGCGTGCGCAGGACCAGGTGGGGGATCTGACGACGGTCGTCGAGGAGAGCGTGCTCGGAATCCGGATCATCAAGGGGTTCGGACGGCATCGCAGTCAGGCGCGGGCGTTCCGGGAGCTGTCGGGGACGCTGCGGGGGACGGAGCTGCGCAAGGCCCGGCTGCTGGCGACGATCTGGGCGGTCATCGTGACCCTGCCCGAGGTCGCGATCGGGGCGGCGTTGGTGCTGGGGGTGGTGCAGGTCGCGGACGGGGAGTTGTCCGCGGGGACGCTGGTCGCCTTTCTGTCCACGGCGCTCGCGTTGCGGTGGCCGGTGGACTCGATCGGCTTTCTGCTGGCGATGAGCCAGGAGGCGGCCACCGCGACCGAGCGGTACTTCGAGGTGATGGACGCGGAGCCGGAGGAGCCGGGGAGTTCCGGAGCACCGGCGCCGGTGCCGGCCGGCGGGGAGCGCGGCCCGGCGCCCGCCGCCACGCGGGCGGGGCTGCGCTTCGACAACGTAGTCTTCCGGTATCCCGATGCCGATCCCGGGTCCCCGCCGGTCCTCGACCGGATCGACCTCCATGTCCGGCCCGGTGAGTCCATGGCTCTCGTCGGGGCCACCGGCAGTGGGAAGACGACCCTGACGGCGCTCGTTCCCCGGTTGTACGAGGTGACCTCCGGGCGGATCACGCTCGACGGGGAGGACATCGCCGGGATGTCGCGCGAGGAGCTGCGGGCGATGGTGGCCGTCGCGTTCGAGGAGCCGACGCTGTTCTCCGCGAGTGTCGGGGAGAACGTGCTCATGGGGGCCCGTGACGATGCCGGGGACGCCGAGCTGGAGCGGGCGCTGGGCGTGGCGCAGGCCGAGTTCGTGCACGCGTTGCCGCAGGGCGCTCGGACACAGGTCGGCGAGCAGGGGCTCAGTCTGTCCGGTGGCCAGCGGCAGCGGATCGCGCTCGCGCGGGCCGTCGTGGGGCGGCCCCGGTTCCTCGTGCTCGACGATCCGCTGTCCGCGCTGGACGTCCACACGGAAGCCGCCGTGGAGGCCGCGCTGCGGCAGGTCCTCGCCGACACCACCGCCCTGATCGTGGCCCACCGCCCCTCCACGGTGCTGCTCGCCGACCGTGTCGCCCTGCTCTCGGGCGGCCGGATCACCGCCGTCGGCACCCATCACGAACTCCTGCGGAACAACGCCGAGTACGCCCACCTCATGTCCGGAGAACAGTCCGCAGAACAGTCCGCAGAACGGTCCGGAGAACGCTTCGTGGAACAGTCCGGAGAACGCTTCGGGGAACAGGAGGCCGACCGCCGATGACCACCCCCACCACCTCCTCTTCCACCACCTCCTCCCCCACCACCGACGAGGAGGACCTCCCCCACACGAAGGACACCGACGACCCCTTCGACCGGGACGTCCTGCCCACCCCGCCGGGCGCCACGGCCGCGCTGCTGCGCTCCCTGCTCGCCCCGATGAGGGCGCGCGTCGCCCTCACCACGCTCCTGCTGCTGCTCCAGCAGGCGGCCGTGCAGGCGGGCCCGCTGCTCGTGGCGTACGCCATCGACCGCGCCGTACCGGCGTTCCGGGCCGACGACCACGGGCCGCTGGTGGCGGTGGCCGTCGGATACCTGCTGTGCGCGCTGGCCTCCGGCGGGCTGCAGTACGCCTTCCTGATCGCCTCCGCCCGGGTCAACCAGGACGTGCTGCTGGATCTGCGGGGCCGGATCTTCCGGCACGCGCAGGCGCTGAGCATCGACTTCCACGAGCGCTACACCTCGGGCCGGCTCATCTCCCGCTCCACCACGGACGTGGAGTCCCTGCGCGAGCTCCTCAACGAGGGTCTGCAGGAGCTGGTCACCGTCATCCTGTCCTTCCTCTACATCTCGGCGATGCTGCTCTGGCTGGACCTGGGGCTGGGAGCCGTCGCGGTGGCGTCGTTCGTGCCGCTGTATCTCCTCGTACGGCTCTACCGGCAGCGCGCCGGGCGGGTGTACCGGGCTCGGTCCACCGCCATCGCGGCCGTGATCGTGAAGTTCGTCGAGACGATGAACGGCATCCGGCCCGTGCGCGCGTTCCGCCGCGAGGCCGTCAACGAGGCCGAGTTCCGGGTGCTGAACCGGCGGCACGAGCGGACCAACGGGGACGCGTTGCTGGAGATGGCGCGGTACGTCACCGGTTCGCGGCTGGTCGCCAACACGGCCGTCGCGGGGATCGTGCTGTGGGGCGCCTACCGGGTGGCGGGCGACTCGCTGGAGCTGGGGGTGCTGGCGGCGGCGGTGCTGTACCTGCGGCGGCTGTACGACCCGATCGACCGGCTCGGCATGTTCCTCAACTCCTACCAGTCGGCGGCGGCCTCGCTGGAGAAGATCGCGGGCCTGCTCGCGCAGACGCCGTCGGTGCCCGAGCCGTCGGCGCCGCGCGAGCTTCCGGCCCGCCGGAGCGAACTCCCGGGCCGTGAGGTCGTGTTCGACGGGGTCGGCTTCGGCTACCGCACCGGCGGCGAGGTGCTGCCCCGCTTCGACCTCACCCTGCCGGCCGGGCAGACGGTCGCGGTGGTCGGCTCCACCGGCGCCGGCAAGTCCACGCTGGCCAAGCTCCTCGCCCGCTTCTACGACCCCACCGCCGGCCGGGTCCTCCTCGACGGCGTCGACCTGCGCGACCTCGCGATGCCCGAGCTGCGGCGCGGGGTGGTCATGGTGACGCAGGAGGCGTTCCTCTTCTCCGGCACGGTCGCCGAGAACATCGCCATCGGGCGTCCCGACGCGAGCCGGGAGGAGATCGAGCGGGCGGCGAAGGCGATCGGCGCGCACGAGTTCATCAGCGCCCTGCCCGACGGCTACGACACCGACGTACGCAAGCGGGGTGGCCGTATCTCCGCCGGGCAGCGCCAACTGGTCGCGTTCGCGAGGGCGTTGCTCGCCGACCCGGCGGTGCTGATCCTCGACGAGGCGACCAGCTCGCTCGACATCCCGGGCGAGCGGGCCGTGCAGGCGGCGATGGCCACGGTCCTCAAGGGCCGTACGGCGGTGGTGATCGCGCATCGGCTGTCGACCGTGGAGATCGCCGACCGGGTGCTCGTCATGGAGCACGGCCGGATCGTCGAGGACGGCAGCCCGGCCGGGCTCATCGCGGGCACGGGCCGGTTCGCGGATCTGCACCGGGCGTGGCGGGACAGTCTGGCGTGATCTTCCACAAGGTTTCCAGGGCGGGGAGTCCGGTGGTCGACGCCTACGCGGATCCGGGCACGCCCGACCGCCGTGGCGGCTGGTCGTACCTGTGGTGGCTGGTGCGCTGCCAGCCGGGGCGGGCCCTGGCCGGGGCGGTGCTGGCCAGCGTCTGGATGGTGCTGATGGCGGTGGCGCCGTATCTGCTGTCGAAGGCGGTCGACGAGGGGCTGGAGCCCGGGGACACGGCCGCGCTGGTGGGCTGGACGACCGTCCTGTTCACGGTCGGCGCGGTCAACGCCTGGGTGAGCATCATGCGGCACCGCACGATGACGCGGCTGCGCATGGACGCCCTGTTCCGCACGGTGAAGGTCGTCGTCGGGCACGCGGTGCGGCTGGGGGCCGCGCTGCCGCGCCGGGTGGGGGCCGGGGAGGTCGTCACGATCGGGGTGGGCGACGTGCACACCATCGCCAACTCGCTGACGGTGATCGGGCCCGGCGTCGGCTCGGTCGTCGTCTACTTCGTCGTCGCCGGTCTGCTGCTGTCGACCTCGCCGCTGCTCGCGGCGGTCGTGCTGCTCGGGATGCCGGTGATCGCCGTACTCGTCGGGCCGCTGATGGCACGGTTGCAGGGCGCGGAGGGCGAGTACCGGGAGCGGCAGGGCGTGCTCACCGCCCGGATCGGCGACCTCGCGGGCGGGCTGCGGGTGCTCAACGGCCTCGGCGGAAAGGGCCTGTTCGCGGACGCCTTCCGGCGCGACTCCCAACGGCTGCGCGCCCAGGGCTACCGGGTCGGCTCGGTCACCAGCTGGATGCAGGCGCTCGGGGTGGGCCTGCCGACGGTGTTCCTCGCGGTGGTCACCTGGCTGGCGGCCCGGCTCGCCGCCCAGGGGGAGCTGACGGTCGGTGAGTTGGTGTCGGTGTACGGCTATGTCGCCGTCCTGGTCGGCCCGGTGGCGTTCCTCGTCGACATGGGCTACCAGCTCAGCCGGGGCGTCGTGGCCGCGCGCCGGGTCGTACGGCTGCTGCGGCTGGAGCCCGATCCGGACACCGGCACCGCCGAGGCGCCCGCCGGGCCGTCGGTGCTGTACGACCCCGCGTCGGGCGTGCGGGTCGTGCCGGGCCGGCTGACCGCGCTGGTCGGCGCCCGTCCCGCCGAGACGGCCGCGGTCGTCGACCGGCTGGGCCGGTACGCGCCGTCCGACGTCACCTGGGGCGCCGTACGGCTCGACGGGATCCCCCTGGCACGGGTCAGGGCGCGGATCCTGGTCGCCGACAACGAGGCGGACCTGTTCGCGGGGACCCTGCGCGAGGTGGTGGGCGGCCGAAGGGAACACGCCGAGGAGAGCATCGGCAGGGCGGTGCGGGCGGCTGCCGCCGAGGACATCGTCCAGGGCCTGCCGGAGGGCCTGGACTCACCGGTGGCCGCGCAGGGCCGCAGCCTCTCCGGGGGCCAGCGGCAGCGCGTACGGCTCGTACGGGCGCTGCTCGCCGATCCCGAGGTACTGCTCGCCGTCGAGCCGACGTCGGCGCTCGACGCGCACACGGAGGCGGCGATCGCCGAGCGGCTGCGCGCGGCACGGGACGGCCGTACGACCGTCGTCACCAGCACCTCGCCCCTGCTCCTCGACCACGCCGACACCGTGCACTACCTGGTGGACGGCAAGGTCGCGGCGAGCGGGCCGCACCGGGTGCTGCTGGAGACGGAGGCGGGCTACCGGGCGCTGGTGGCGCGGGACGCCGAACACACCGAACACACCGAACACACCGACCAAGCCGAGAACGCCGAGGACGCCGAGGACACGGACGACGCGGTGGGCGGCGGCTCGGCAGGCCGGGACAGGGCCGCCGAGAACACCGCCGACGGGGAGGCGGCCGCCGGGTCCGCGGGCGGTGAGACCGGCGACGGCCTCGGTCCGGCGGGGGCCGCCCCGACGGACGCCGAGGAGGCTGTCCGATGACGGCGGCGACGGAAGGGACGGGGACGGAGATGACGGAATCCAGGGGTCGGCTGCCCGTCGCCGCTCCCGCCGACGTGCGGCGGGCCGCGGGCCGGCTGGTGCGGGCCGACGGGCGGGCCTTCGCCACCGTCCTCGTGCTGAACATGCTGGCCGCCGCGGCCGGGCTGGCCGGGCCCTGGCTGCTGGGCCGGATCATCGACGAGGTGCGGGCGGGCGGCGGCGTGGGGGTGGTGGACCGGCTGGCGCTGGGCATCCTGCTGTGCGCGCTGGCGCAGTTGCTGCTGGCGCGCTGGGCCCGGTACGCGGGGCACCGCTTCGGGGAGCGGACGCTGGCGCGGGTGCGGGAGCAGTTCGTCGGGCGGGCGCTGGCGCTGCCCGCGTCGGTCGTGGAGCGGGCCGGCACCGGTGATCTGACCACGCGCGGCACCGCCGACGTGGCGGCCGTGGGCACGACGCTGCGCGACGCCGGGCCGGAGCTGCTGGTCTGCACGGTGCAGGCGCTGTTCGTGATGGGCGCGGTGTTCGTGATCGACCCGCTGCTCGGCGTGGTCGGGGTGCTCGGGCTGACGCCGATCTGGTTCGCGCTGCGCTGGTATCTGCGGCGGGCGCGCGCCGGGTATCTCGCGGAGGGCGCGGCCACCTCGGAGGTCGCCGAGATCCTCGCGGCGACGGCGACGGGCGCGCGGACGGTGGAGGCGTTCCGCCTCCAGGAGCGGCGGACCGAGGCGAGCCGGGACGCGCTGGAGGTCTCCCGCCGCACCCGCTTCCACACGCTCCACCTGCGGAGCGTGTTCTTCCCGGCGGTCGAGGTGTCGTACTCGATTCCCGTGGCGGGTGTCCTGCTGCTCGGTGGGGTGCTGCACGCGCGCGGTGCGATGAGCCTGGGCGCGGTGGTGGCGGCCGCGCTGTACCTGCGGCAGTTCGCCGAGCCGCTGGACCAGATCCTGATGCGGGTGGAGCAACTGCAGAGCAGCGGCGCCTCGTTCGCCCGGGTGGAGGGGCTGGCCCGGGCGCCGCGGTCGGTGCCGGAGGGCGGTGCGCCGGCTCCGGCGGACGACCGCATCGACGTGACGGGCGTGCGGTACGCGTACGAGCGCGGCGGCGAGGTGCTGCGCGGGGTGGACCTGACCGTACGGCCCGGGGAGCGGCTGGCGGTCGTCGGCCCGTCCGGCGCGGGCAAGACCACGCTGAGCAGACTGCTCGCGGGCGTGGACGCGCCGACCGCGGGCTCGGTGACGGTGGGCGGGGTGCCGGTGGCCGGCCTGGAGCCGGAGGCGCTGCGCCGGCAGGTCGTCCTGGTCACCCAGGAGCACCACGTCTTCATCGGCACGGTCCGCGACAACCTGCTGATCGCCGAACCCGCCGCCTCCGACGATCAGTTGTGGGCGGCGCTGGCCGCGGTGGGCGCCGCGGACTGGGTGCGGGAGCTGCCCGGCGGCCTCGACGCGCGCCTCGGCGCGGACCGGAGCGGTACGGACGGCTCCCAGGCCCAGCAACTCGCGCTGGCCCGGGTGGTGCTGGCCGACCCGCACACACTGATCCTGGACGAGGCGACGGCCCTGCTGGATCCGACGACCGCCCGTCACACCGAGCGCGCCCTGGCCGCCGTGCTCGAAGGCCGCACGGTCATCGCCATCGCCCATCGTCTGCACACCGCGCACGACGCGGACCGGGTCGCCGTGATGGAGGACGGCCGCCTCACCGAACTCGGCACACATGAGGAACTGGTGCGGGCGGGCGGGGCGTACGCGGCCCTGTGGTCGACGTGGCACGGGGAGCCCCGCGGCAGGTAGGCCTCCCCGTGTCTCCCCGTCGTCGCCGTCCGCCGTCCGTGTCCGTCGCCCGCCGTCCGCGTCCGCCGTCCGTCACCGATCCGTATATCGAACATGAACTCCCGGACAACGGACCGTTTCCGGCCAACTTTCTGACGCGCTCCTGACAGATAGCGCAATCACCTGCCACTGTTCCCCCTGCTGGTTCACAGCAACCCCACAGCTCCACCCGTTCTGCGTACCGCCTTTGTTGTGCCCGGACGGCCGATCCGTCGTCCGGTCTCCCCAGGCCGCGAGACCCGCGGCCGCGCAGAAGGAGTCAGTGTTGAACAGCAGTTCTCGCAGACGCACCTCCCACACCCCGTACCGCAGAGCCGCGGCCGCCGCCCTCGTCGGCGTCTCCGCGCTCATCGCCGCCGCCGTGCAGTCCGGCGCCGCGACGGCCGCCCCGGAGAAGGCACCTCGGGCGGCCGGTCAGGCGATTCCGGGCTCGGAGTCGGTCAAGCTCACCCCCGCCCAGCGCGCCGCGCTGATACGCGAGGCGGACGCCGACAAGGCGCAGACCGCCAAGGAGCTGGGCCTGGGCGCCAAGGAGGCGCTCGTCGTCCGGGACGTCGTCAAGGACGCGGACGGCGCGGTCCACACCCGCTACGAGCGCACCTACGCCGGACTGCCCGTCCTCGGCGGCGACCTGGTCGTCGAGAGCACCCCGGCCGGTGCGACCGAGTCCGTCGTCAAGGCCACCCGGGCCGCCATCGCGCCGGCCACCACCACGGCCAAGCTGCCCGCCGCCAAGGCCGAGCAGCAGGCGCTGGCCGCCGCGAAGGCGGAGGCGGCCAAGAGCCCCGACGTCAACCGCGAGCCCCGCAAGGTGATCTGGGCGGCGAACGGCACGCCGACGGTGGCGTACGAGACGGTCGTCGGCGGGTTCCAGCACGACGGCACCCCGCAGGAACTGCACGTCATCACCGACGCCACCACGGGCGCGAAGCTGTACGAGTGGGAGGCGATCGAGACCGGCACCGGCAACACGGTGTACAGCGGTCAGGTCACGCTCACCACCACGCAGTCCGGCTCGACGTACAACCTCACCGACGGCGCGCGCGGCAACCACAAGACGTACAACCTCAACCGCGGCACCTCCGGCACCGGCACGCTCTTCTCGGGCTCCGACGACGTGTGGGGCAACGGCAGCGCGTCCAACGCGGAGTCGGCCGCCGCCGACGCGCACTACGGCGCCGCACTCACGTGGGACTACTACAAGAACGTGCAGGGCCGCACCGGCATCAAGGGCGACGGCGTGGGCGCCTACTCCCGGGTGCACTACGGCAACAACTACGTCAACGCCTTCTGGTCCGACAGCTGCTTCTGCATGACGTACGGCGACGGCTCGGGCAACGCCAACCCGCTGGTCGCGATCGACGTGGCGGGCCACGAGATGACCCACGGCGTCACCTCGAACACGGCCGGGCTCAACTACTCCGGCGAGTCGGGCGGCCTGAACGAGGCGACCTCCGACATCTTCGGCACGGCGGTCGAGTTCTACGCGAACAACTCCTCCGACGTCGGTGACTACCTCATCGGCGAGGAGATCAACATCAACGGCGACGGCACCCCGCTGCGCTACATGGACAAGCCCAGCAAGGACGGCGCGTCCAAGGACAACTGGTACTCCGGCATCGGCTCGGTCGACGTGCACTACTCGTCCGGCCCGGCGAACCACTTCTTCTACCTCCTGTCGGAGGGCAGCGGCAGCAAGACCATCAACGGGGTGACCTACAACTCGCCCACCGCGGACAACCTCCCCGTCACCGGCATCGGCCGCGACAAGGCGGAGAAGATCTGGTTCCGCGCGCTGACCACGAAGTTCACCTCGACCACCAACTACGCGGGCGCCCGCACCGGCACCCTGGCGGCGGCCGGTGAGCTGTACGGCACCACCTCGCCCGAGTACACGGCGGTGGCGAACGCCTGGGCGGGCGTCGCGGTCGGCACGCGTCCCGGCGGCGGCGGTGGCGGCGGCACGTCCTTCGAGAACGCCACCGACGTATCGATTCCGGACAACGGCGCGGCGGTCACCTCGTCGATCACCGTCTCCGGCCGGACGGGCAACGCGCCGTCGAACCTCGCGGTGGCGGTCGACATCGTCCACACCTACATCGGTGACCTCCAGGTGCAGCTGGTCGCTCCCGACGGCACGGCGTACACGCTGAAGGCGTACGGCACCGGTGGGAGCACGGACAACATCAACACCACGTACACGGTGAACGCCTCCTCCGAAGTTGCCAACGGAGTCTGGCAGTTGAGGGTCCAGGACAATGCGGCCCGGGACACCGGCCACATCAACAGCTGGAAGCTGACCTTCCCGTAGGCCCGTACCGGTAGGCCCTCAGGCCCGTACCGGCAGGCCCGCAGCGCACGACCATGGGGCGCCGCCCCGGGGTTCGATCCCCCGGGGCGGCGCCCGCCTTTTGCCGACCTCTTACCTCCGGCCTGTTGGCCCTTTACCGAGGTCAAGTCGCTTTACATGGCGGCAATATTCACCGGCTGGTCGATTTTTGGCCAACATCACTGGGGGGTCATGACATGTACGCGTCCCTGATGCCACTCTTCCTGTCACCCGCCGCACAACTTCACAGCAGCCACGGCCGGCCTCCCCAAGCCGCCCGGGCTCCCCCACACTCAAGGAGCTTGTGTGACCACCTTCTACGCGCGTCACAAGCGCACCTCTCTGGCCATCGCCACCGCCGTGGCGGCCGGAGCCCTGGTCACCACCGGTCTGACCACCGGTACCGCCGCCGCGCAGACCCCGGCGGCCTCCAGCAGCGCCAAGCCCCTCGCCGTCCCGACCGCGCTCGCCCCGGCCGCCCGCACCGCCCTGATCCAGGACAAGCAGGCCGACGCCACCGCGACCGCGCAGGAGATAGGCCTGGGCGCCCAGGAGAAGCTGGTCGTCCGTGACGTGGTCAAGGACGCGGACGGCACGGTGCACACCCGCTACGAGCGCACCTACGCGGGCCTGCCGGTCCTCGGCGGCGACCTGGTCGTCCACGAGTCCGCCGCGGGCGCGAACAAGGGCGTCACCAAGGCGACCACGGCCACCATCAAGGTCGCCTCCACCTCCCCGGCCGTGGCCGCGGCGAAGGCCGAGACCCAGGCCCTCTCGCTCGCGAAGGCCGCGGGCTCCGAGGACACCGAGGCCGCGCAGGCACCGCGCAAGGTGATCTGGGCGGGCAACGGCAGCAAGCCCACCCTCGCCTACGAGACCGTCGTCGGCGGCCTCCAGGACGACGGCACCCCGAACGAGCTGCACGTCATCACCGACGCGGCCACCGGCAAGAAGCTCTACGAGTACCAGGGCATCGAGACCGGCACCGGCAAGAGCCTCTACTCGGGCACGGTCACCCTCGGCACGGCCCTCTCGGGCTCGACGTACCAGCTGTACGACACCTCGCGCGGCGGCCACAAGACGTACAACAAGGCGCGCAGCACCAGCAGTTCGGCGGGCACCCTGTTCACCGACGCCGACGACACCTGGGGCACCGGCGCGGCCTCCAGCTCGTCCTCGGACCAGACGGCGGCGGTGGACGCGGCGTACGGCGCCCAGGCGACCTGGGACTTCTACAAGAACACCTTCGGCCGCAACGGCATCAAGAACAACGGCGTGGCGGCGTACTCCCGCGTCCACTACGGCAACGCGTACGTCAACGCGTTCTGGGACGACAGCTGCTTCTGCATGACGTACGGCGACGGCACGAGCAACACGCACCCGCTGACCTCGCTGGACGTGGCCGGCCACGAGATGACCCACGGCGTCACCTCGAACACCGCGGGCCTGAACTACTCGGGCGAGTCCGGCGGCCTGAACGAGGCGACGTCCGACATCTTCGGCACGGCGGTCGAGTTCTCCGCGAACAACTCCTCCGACGTCGGTGACTACCTCATCGGCGAGAAGATCAACATCAACGGCGACGGCACCCCGCTGCGCTACATGGACCAGCCGAGCAAGGACGGCGCGTCGGCCAACTACTGGTCGTCGTCGCTGAAGAACCTGGACGTGCACTACTCGTCCGGCCCGGCGAACCACTTCTTCTACCTGCTGAGCGAGGGCAGCGGCGCGAAGACGATCAACGGGGTCAGCTACAACTCCCCCACCTACAACGGCTCGGCGGTCACCGGCATCGGCCGCGCCAAGGCGGCCCAGATCTGGTACAAGGCCCTGACGACGTACATGACGTCGACGACCAACTACAAGGGCGCCCGCACGGCGACCCTGAGCGCGGCGTCGGCCCTGTACGGCTCCACCAGCACCGAGTACAAGGCCGTCGCGGCGGCCTGGTCGGCGGTCAACGTCAGCTAGTTCAGGTGTGATCGATGGTGGGCGGCACCCGGGAAGAAGGCATCCCCGGGTGCCGCCCTACTCTTGGGTCCCATGTCTGTTGGGGACTTCACGTACGAGGACGTCGGCGCGACGCGCGACCGGCCGGGCTTCTGCCCGCCCGGCTTCCACCCCCTGCACGTCCGCACGCGCCTGGGCGAGGGCGAGGAGGTCTTCCGCCGCGCGGCCGAGGCCGTCCTCACATGGGAGATGCACCGCGCGCTGGGCGTCGGCATCGACGCGAGCGCGGACCGCGCGGCCCCCGGCGTCGACGTCACGGTCACCCTCGCGGGCATGATCAAGGCCCCCTGCCGCATCGTCTGGACGGTCGAGGAACACCGGCGGGCCGGCTGGGCGTACGGCACCCTCGCCGGCCACCCGGAGTGCGGCGAGGAGGCGTTCATCGTGGACCGCACGGGCGACGGAACGGTGTGGCTGACGGTTTCGGCCTTCAGCCGGGGCGCGAAGTGGTACGCCAGGGCGGGCGGTCCGGCGACTCGGGGGTTGCAGCAGGCGTACGCGCGCAGGTGTGGAGTGGTGCTCCGGGGGTTGGCGGCCGGCGAGGACAAGGAGTAGCTCGCATCGGCTGCCCCGTGTCAGGCGAGCCAGAAGTAGGGCAGGCGAAGAAGCTCGGCAGTACGGGCGGCGACCGTCTCGGCATGCGGCGGCACGCCGTCGTCGGCAAGGCCCCGGGTCAGGTGCAGGTGGAGGGACTGCAGGGTGGCGAAGGTGTTGAACGCCCAGACCGGAACGGGCCCGGGCCTTCCGCCCTCCAGGGCCCGCGCCACCACGGTCAGCCAGGCGGTGGCCTGCTCGCTCTTCAGGCCAGGGGTGTGGAGGATACGGGTGAGCGCACGGGCGAGCCGCGCGTCCTCCGACTGCGTGTAACGGCAGTCGGCCTGCGCGGCCGTCATCCTGCGGGCGCACGACCCGAGAAGGTCGGCGCAGCGCTCCGGCAGGACTTTCGCGAACGCGGCGGCGGCATCGGCGCCGTGCGCGACGGCGTGCAGCCAGCCCAGGGAGTCGTCCCAGCCGCGGGTGTCCTGCTCGGTCGGATACCAGGCCGAGAAACCGGCATACCAGCGCTCCGCGGACGCCTTCGGCACGAGGCCGGGCGCCGCGTGTCCGCGCGTCAGGACGCAGCACAGGATCAGCGGCGCGAAGGTCCGGGCCTGCACCTCGGGGTGGGTGAGACGGCCGGCGGCGGTGTCGCCGAGCGCCTCGAGGACTTCGTCGAGACGTCCTTCCCTGATCCAGCGGGCCGCGGCGGTGTAGGCGTAGTCGTCACGGATCCGAGGGTCGGGGGAGACCAGCATGGACGACAGCTCGTCGGCGAGCCGAGACGCCGACAGGTCCTCGGGGAAGGGGAAGCCGTCCGCCGCGAGCGATGGCCAGTCGACAGGGTGAGCACTCATCACGTCAGGTTTTCACAACGCCTGCTCCGGACGTCCGGGCGGGCGCCGCGTGTGGCGCCCGCCGACGCGGTCGGTGATCCACAGCCGTCCCAACCACTCGACGCGGCCCTGCCCGCGGATCAGCGGCGCCGCGCCCGCCCGGTCGGGGGCGGCGACGAGAACCTCGTCGTTCGGGTCGCACGGCCGAGAGCGGGCGTGGATCGTCCGCCCTCGGCCGATGGGACCGTCGCGTGTCCTCGCTGTCAGCGCATCAGCACGCCCGCCCCCTCCGCCAACTCCTCGGAAGGCACTGCCACCAGCCCCAACTCCGCCCCCGACGCGAGCAGCCGGTGGCTCGGGAGGATGCGGACCGTGTAGCCGTACGGGCCTGTGCGGTCCAGGGACAGCGGGCCCTCGTACACCCAGCGGCCCTCCAGGTCGGGGCCGCCCGCCGGTTTCAGGGGGACCGTCGTCGCGTCCGTGATGCGGTCCTCCGTGTCGACGCGGCCGGAGACGGCCTGGACCTCGACGTCGTCGGGGGTCAGGTCGCCCAGGCTCAGCCGCACCCGCAGGGCGAGGGTCGTGCCGAGTTCGGCGGTCGCGGTGGCCGCCGAGGTCTCGACGTGGTCGACCGTGACCGTGTGCCAGGCCGCACGCACCTTCGCCTTCCACGTCGCGAGGTCGCGCGCCGTGTCCGGGTCCAGGGCGCGATGGGCCTGGGCGGCGGGGGCGTAGAGGCGTTCGACGTACTCGCGGACCATGCGGCCCGCCAGGACCTTCGGGCCGAGGAGGGTCAGCGTCCGGCGGACCATCTCGATCCAGCGGTCGGGCAGGCCGTGCCGGCCGCGTTCGTAGAAGCGGGGGGTGACGCGCTGCTCCAGCAGGTCGTAGAGCGCCGCCGCCTCGATGTCGTCGCGGCGGTCCGGGTCCTCCCCCACTGCCGAAAGCGTGGCGGTACCCCCCTCCACGCCGTCCGCCGTCGGGATCGCCCAGCCGAAGTCCGGCTGGAACCACTCGTCCCACCAGCCGTCCAGCACGGAGAGGTTGAGGCAGCCGTTCAGGGCCGCCTTCATGCCACTCGTCCCACAGGCCTCCAAGGGCCTGAGCGGATTGTTCAGCCAGATGTCGCAGCCGGGGTACAGCTTCTGCGCCATCGCCATGCCGTAGTCCGGGAGGAACACGATGCGGTGGCGGACCCGTGGGTCGTCCGCGAAGCGGACCAGTTCCTGTACGAGCCTCTTCCCGCCGTCGTCCGCCGGGTGCGCCTTGCCCGCCACCACGATCTGGACCGGGCGTTCGGAATGCAGCAGAAGGTCCATCAGGCGGTCCCGGTCCCGCAGCATCAGCGTCAGACGCTTGTACGACGGGACGCGGCGCGCGAAGCCGATCGTGAGGACGTCGGGGTCGAGGACGCCGTCGATCCAGCCCAGCTCGGCCGTGCCCGCGCCGCGTTGCCGCCAGGAGGCGCGCAGCCGGTCCCGTACCTCCAGGACCAGCTGTTCGCGCAGGTTCCGGCGGAGGTCCCAGATGTCCTGGTCGGGGATGTCGGCGACGGAGTCCCAGCGGTCGGAGCCGCCGACGCTGAGCGCGTCCTCGGTGCGCTCGGCGCCGATCTGGCGGGCGCCGAGCCGCAGTACCTCGGGGGCGACCCAGGTGGGGGCGTGGACGCCGTTGGTGACGGAGGTGATCGGCACCTCCTCGGCGTCGAAGCCGGGCCACAGGCCGGAGAACATCTCCCGGCTGACCTGGCCGTGCAGCAACGACACGCCGTTCGCGCGCTGCGCCAGGCGCAGGCCCATCACCGCCATGTTGAAGACGTTCGGTTCGCCGTCCGGGTAGGTCTCCATGCCCAGGTTCAGGATGCGGCCCACGTCCATGCGCGGCAGTTCGGCGTCGGGGCCGAAGTGCCGGGCGACCAGCTCGCGGTCGAAGCGGTCGATGCCGGCCGGGACGGGGGTGTGCGTGGTGAAGACCGTGCCGGCGCGGACCGCCTCCAGGCCGGAGTCGAAGTCCAGTCCCTCGTCGCAGAGTTCGGCGATCCGCTCCAGGCCGAGGAAGCCGGCGTGCCCCTCGTTGGTGTGGAAGACCTCGGGCGGGGCGTGCCCGGTGAGGCGGCAGTACGTCCGTACCGCCCGGACACCCCCTATCCCGAGCAGCATCTCCTGGAGCAGCCGGTGCTCGCTGCCGCCGCCGTAGAGCCGGTCGGTCACCCCGCGTTCGCCGAGGTCGTTCTCCTCGACGTCCGAGTCGAGCATCAGCAACGGCACCCGGCCCACCTGGGCCAGCCAGATCCGGGCGCGCAGCCGGCGGCCGCCGGGGAGGGCGAGGGAGACCTGGGCGGGGGTGCCGTCGTCCTCCTTCAGGAGGGTCAGGGGCAGCTCGTGGGGGTCGAGGACGGGGTAGTGCTCCTGCTGCCAGCCGTCCCGGGAGAGGGTCTGGCGGAAGTAGCCGTGGCGGTAGAGCAGCCCTACGCCGATCAGGGGGACGCCCAGGTCGCTGGCCGCCTTCAGATGGTCGCCGGCCAGGATGCCGAGGCCGCCGGAGTACTGGGGCAGGGCGGCCGTGATGCCGAACTCGGGGGAGAAATAGGCGATGGCGGAGGGGAGTTCCCCGGGCCGGTCCAGGTCCTGGTCGAGGTCCTGGTCGAAGTTCTGGCCCTGGCCCTGGGTGTGAGTCCGGGTCTGGTACCAGCGGTCGCCGGTCATGTAGTCGTGCAGGTCGTCGGTGGCGGCGGACAGCCGGCGCAGGAAGCGGCGGTCCTCGGCCAGCTCGGCGAGGCGTGCCGGGCGCACGCTGCCGAGGAGCCTTATCGGGTCACCGGCCGACTTGGACCAGCGTTCGGGGTCGACGGACTGGAAGAGGTCACGGGTCTCCACGTGCCAGGACCAGCGGAGGTTGCGGGCCAGATCGCTGAGTGGCCGGAGGGGTTCGGGCAGAAGGGGTCGGACGGTGAATCGACGAATCGCCTTCACATTCCACCTCGGCGTGCGTGAGGAGTGGCGCACGGCAGTGTGCGTCAACGTCTCTGAAGACGGTACCGGCGTCGGGGTGGGCGTCGCTGGGTGCTCCGCCGCCGCAACCCCGCTTCGGACCTGAACGGGCCTCGTCCTCACCCCGGAGGGAGCACCCCCGGAGCGAGCGCCCCCCGGAGCGAGCCCCGGAGGGAACACCCCCCGACGGGCTGTTTCGACCGCCCCTCGCCCGCGAGGCGCCCCAGCCCCCGCCCCCTTATGGCCGATTCCACCCCCGCAGGCCACCTTGTGGCGCTTCGCCCCACACGAGAGGCTGCCCAGTGCGTACCCGGCACCTGACACGCGCCGCCGTACGCCGAGTCGAGGAGGGGAACTCGAAGTCATGGCACGGACGCGCACCCGGCGTCTGCGCCGGGCGGGGGGTCTGACCGCGGTCGCCACGACCGTGGTGCTTTCGGCCGTCACCCTGCCCGCGCACGCCGCACCGGAGGGGACGATACGCGGCGCCGGAGAACCCGGCGCCGTCGGTGGCAGTTACGTCGTGACGCTCAAGGAGGAGGTGAGGGCCCCGTCGACGGCCGGACACGGGGTCGCCGCGCGGTACGGGGCGAGAATCAGCCACACCTACGACACGGTGCTCAACGGCTTCGCCGTCGAGGCGACGGAGAGACAGGCCCGGCGTCTCGCGGCCGACCCGCGGGTCGCGTCGGTCGTCCAGGACACCCGGGTGACGCTGGACGCGACACGTCAGACGCGGCAGGCCCCCACGGGCCGGAAGAGCCCGCCCTCCTGGGGGCTCGACCGTATCGACCAGCCGTCCCTGCCCCTGGACGGCAGTTACCGCGCGCCGAAGTCCGCGGGGGCCGGCGTCACGGTGTACGTCATCGACACCGGGATCCGGATCACGCACAAGGACTTCGGCGGCCGGGCGTCCTACGGCTGGGACTTCGTCGGCGGCGACCGCATCGCCTCGGACGGCAACGGCCACGGCACCCATGTCGCCGGCACGGTCGCGGGCGCGAGCCTCGGCGTGGCGAAGAAGGCCAAGGTCGTCGCCGTACGGGTCCTGGACAACGCCGGCGCGAGCACCACCGCGCGGGTGATCGCCGGCATCGACTGGGTGACCCGGAACGCGCACAAGCCGGCCGTGGCCAACCTCAGCCTGGGCGGCCCGTACAACGCGCAGTTGGACGCCGCCGTCCGCGCCTCGATCCGCTCCGGCGTCACCTACACCGTCGCCGCGGGCAACGACGGGCAGGCCGCCGCCCTGCACTCCCCCGCCGACGTGCGCGAGGCCGTCACCGTCGGCGCGACCGACCGCAAGGACGCCCGGGCCGGTTTCTCCAACTACGGCTCCGCGGTCGACCTGTTCGCCCCCGGGGTGTCGATCACGTCCGGGGCGCACACGAGCGACACGGGGCGCGCGACGTACTCCGGTACGTCGATGGCGGCGCCGCACGCGGCGGGCGCGGCCGCGCTGTATCTGGCCACTCGTCCGAAGGCCACACCCGCCCAGGTCGAACGGGCGCTGGTCGCGGGCGCGTCGAGCGGCAAGGTGTCCGGCCGGGGGCTCGGTTCGCCGGACAGACTGCTGCGCGTCCCACCGTCCTAGCGGCGGGATGCCGGCACCGGCCCCGTTCCCCGCGAACGGGGCCGGTCTTGTACGTAGACATACGCGTGAGTAGTTAACAAAGTGCCGGATTGCTCACCCGAACAGGGTGGGAAGGCTCCTCCGGTGCGACACCCCGTACGACCCCAGCACCACCCCCGCACGTCCGGACACAAGTACGATCCCGGCGTGTCCGGGTATCCGAGTGGAATGCCGGCTCGTCCGGCCCCGAGCAACGACGCCCGAGCACAACACCGGCCCGTCCGGGCCGAGTACGCCCCCTCACACCCCCGTACACCCCAGCACAACCGGCACCCCCCACCGCAGGACCCACCTCCCCTCATCCATCCGCCCACCCAAGTTGATGCGGACAGGAGCGGTCATGCCCGCCACGCACCACTCGTCAGCACCCCCGACACCCCGTACCTCCCGCACCGGAGCACCGTCCGTGCGCCCCGCCGACGTCGGACCGCCGGCCCCGGAGCGATCCTCCACGGGTGACGCGCCCGCCGTGGGGCGCATACCCGTCCTCGACGTCCGCCCGGTCGTCCAGCACGGGCGCCGACCCGCCAAGGCGGTCACCGGAGAGACGTTCCAGATCTCGGCCACCGTGTTCCGCGAGGGCCATGACGCCGTCGCCGCCAACGTCGTCCTGCGCGACCCGGACGGTCGCCCCGGCCCCTGGACGCCGATGCGCGAACTGGCCCCCGGAACCGACCGCTGGGGCGCCGAGGTCACCCCGGACGCGCCGGGCCGCTGGACGTACACCGTGGAGGCCTGGGGCGATCCGGTCTCCACCTGGCGGCACCACGCCCGCATCAAGATCCCGGCGGGGATGGACACCGAACTGGTCCTGGAGGAGGGCGCCCGCCTCTACGAGCGCGCGGCCGCCGGAGCACCCGAGGACGCGAGCGGCGTCCTGCGCGCCGCGGTCGACGCCCTGCGCGACGAGTCCCGCCCGGCCTCCTCCCGCCTCGCGGCGGCGCTGACCCCGGAGGTGGACGCGGTCCTCGCCCGCCATCCCCTGCGGGAACTGGTCACGGCGTCCGACACCCTGCCCCTGCTGGTGGAGCGGGAACGGGCCCTGTACGGCTCCTGGTACGAGTTCTTCCCCCGCTCCGAAGGCACGGCCGAGCGTCCGCACGGCACCTTCCGCACCGCGGCCCGGCGGCTGCCCGCGATCGCCGCGATGGGCTTCGACGTCGTCTATCTGCCGCCGATCCACCCCATCGGCACGACGTTCCGCAAGGGCCGCAACAACACCCTCACCCCCGGCCCGGACGACGTGGGCGTGCCGTGGGCGATCGGGTCGCCGGAGGGCGGCCACGACGCCGTGCACCCGGAGTTGGGGACTCTGGAGGACTTCGCCTGGTTCGTCGAGCGGGCGAGGGAGCAGGGGCTGGAGGTCGCGCTCGACTTCGCCCTGCAGTGCTCGCCCGACCACCCCTGGGTGCAGAAGCACCCCGAGTGGTTCCACCACCGGCCGGACGGCACGATCGCCTACGCCGAGAACCCGCCGAAGAAGTACCAGGACATCTACCCCATCGCCTTCGACGCCGACATGGACGGCCTGGTCAGGGAGACCGTGCGGATCCTGCGGCACTGGATGTCGTACGGGGTGCGGATCTTCCGCGTGGACAACCCGCACACCAAGCCGGTGGTGTTCTGGGAGCGGGTGATCGCGGACGTCAACCGCACCGACCCCGACGTGATCTTCCTGGCCGAGGCCTTCACCCGGCCCGCGATGATGCACACGCTGGGCCAGATCGGCTTCCAGCAGTCGTACACCTACTTCACCTGGCGCAACAGCAAGCAGGAACTGACGGAGTACCTCACCGAACTTTCCGGTGAGGCGGCCTCCTACATGCGGCCGAACTTCTTCGCCAACACGCCGGACATCCTGCACGCCTACCTCCAGCACGGCGGGCGTCCCGCCTTCGAGGCGCGGGCCGTCCTGGCGGCGACCCTGTCTCCCACCTGGGGCATCTACAGCGGCTACGAACTGTGCGAGAACACCCCGTTGCGCGAGGGCGGCGAGGAGTACCTCGACTCGGAGAAGTACCAGCTCAGGCCGCGTGACTGGGAGGCGGCCGAGCGCGAGGGCCGCACCATCGCCCCGCTC
>NZ_JBNCAQ010000007.1:0-4325 GCF_049808595.1 Streptomyces aurantiaciflavus
GAGGCTGGCCCGCTCCACCCTGCCACGGAAACCCCCGCCGGTTGCGGGCGCGCACGCCGTGGTGCCGGCTCCCCCGCGGTGGGGAACCGGCGCCACGGTCGGGTGCGGAATCCGTCAGTCGCTCTCGCCGCCCAGGGCACCCTCGTCGACGGCCGACGTGTCGGCGACGGTCTGGTCGAGCGTGCTGAGGGTGTCCCCGACGTTCAGCCCGTCGAGGTCCTCACCCCCCAGGCCGTGCGAGGGGGTGATCGCCGCTACGACGAAGCCGGTGGCGAGGGAGGCGATGGCGAGCATGCTGCGCTTCTTCATGGCCGGTTCAACGCAGGAACGCGGCGCGGGGTCACGCGTTCGCGCGAGCGAGAGGCGCGCCGGGGATCCCGTCCGCGCCCGGCGCGGTGCGGGCGATCACCAGCAGCGGGCGCGGCCATCGGCACGCAAGCCGGTCGCACCGCGGGAGCAGGAAGTGTCCCAGGTCGTGGAGCCCGCCCCGGTGCGGGCCCGCAGGCCGCAGAGGATCTCCGCGCCCACCCTCTCCGGCAGCTCCCCGTCGGTTGACCCGCCGGTCCGCATCGACCGCCGGCTCACTGCGCCGCCACGCCTCCCCGTACTGGTCGCGGGCGGTACGGACGCGCCGGGGCCCGCGTCCGCCTGAACGTTCCTCCAGAGAGGAACCTCCTCCAGTGACCGGTCACACCCCCGCCGCCGTCACCCCCGCCCCGCTCGCCAGCGCCGCCGCGGCCGCCCCCACCAGCCCCGCGTCCGTGCCCATCTGTGCGGGCGTCACGGTGAGTCGCTGGACGAAGGACAGGGTCGCGTAGTCGGCGAGGAAGCGCCGCAGGGGTGTGAAGAGGACGTCGCCCGCCTTGCCCACGCCGCCGCCGATCACGGCTATGTCGATCTCGACGAGGGTCGCGGTGGCGGCGATGCCGGCGGCCAGCGCCTGGGCGGCACGCTCGAAGGAGGCCACGGCGACCGGGTCGCCCGCACGGGCCGCGGCGGCCACCGCGGCCGCGGAGGTGTCGCCGTCGGGTCCGGGCCGCCAGCCGTTCTCCAGGGCACGGCGGGCGATGTGGGGGCCGCTGGCGATGCGTTCCACACAGCCGCGCGCCCCGCACGGGCACGGATCGCCGTCGAGGTCGACGCTGATGTGACCGATGTGGCCGGCGTTGCCGGTGGGGCCCGGATGCAGGCGTCCGCCGAGGACCAGGCCCCCGCCGACGCCGGTGGAGACCACCATGCACAGGGCGTTGTCGTGGCCCCGGGCGGCGCCCTGCCAGTGCTCGGCCGCCGTGATCGCCACCCCGTCGCCGATCAGCTCCACGGGAAGGTTCCCGGTGGTGGCCCGCACCCGGTCGACGAGGGGATAGTCGCGCCAGCCGGGCACGTTCACCGGGCTCACCGTGCCGGCGGAGGCGTCCACCGGGCCCGCGCTGCCGATGCCGACGGCATGGGCGCGCCCCCACAGCGGCGACGCCGTCAGCTCTTCCAGCACGTGCTCGACGGCCCGCATCACGGTGTCGCCGTTCTCCTGTGCGGGCGTGGGCCGCTGGGCGCGGACCAGGATCGTGCCGTCGCCGTCCACCAGGGCTCCGGCGATCTTGGTGCCGCCGATGTCGAGCGCTGCCACGAGGTCGGTGTGCATCAAAGTCTGGGTTCTCCCCGTCAACCATTGGAAACCATTGGAAACCATCGGAAAGGGCCTGGCCGGTCCAACGGTGGGGGACGTGGGCCGGAGAGTGCGGTGGACAGTGTCCCCGCATCTGACAACGTTGTCCAGGCCCTATGCTCGACTCCACATCCTCATACACCTCCAGGGACCCACGCATCCCCGCGGACGACAGGACAGGACACCGCATCGTGCCCGAGACCCCCCGCCGCCCCGTCGGCCTCGCCGGAACTCGCTACGGCAACCGTCCCACGATGAAGGACGTGGCGGCACGCGCGGGGGTCGGGCTGAAGACCGTCTCCCGTGTGGTGAACGGCGAGCCGGGCGTCACGCCGGAGACGGAGCGGCGGGTCCAGGAGGCCATCGACGCGCTCGGATTCCGCCGCAACGACAGCGCGCGGGTCCTGCGCAAGGGCCGTACCGCCAGCATCGGCCTGGTTCTGGAGGACCTCGCCGACCCGTTCTACGGCCCGCTCAGCCGCGCCGTGGAGGAGGTGGCCCGCGCCCACGGAGCGCTGCTCATCAACGGCTCGAGCGCCGAGGACCCGGACCGGGAGCAGGAGCTGGCGCTGGCGCTGTGCGCGCGCCGGGTGGACGGCCTGGTGATCATCCCGGCCGGGGACGACCACCGCTATCTGGAGCCCGAGATCAAGGCGGGCGTGGCCACGGTCTTCGTCGACCGGCCGGCCGGCCGGATCGACGCCCACTGCGTCCAGTGGGACCACCTCGGGGGTGCCCCGTGCTTGGGCCCCCGGCCGCCGGGCCGGAGCGCCGCCGACTGCGTCCTGTCGGACAACTTCGGGGGTGCCCGGCAGGGCGTCGCCCACCTCATCGCGCACGGGCACCGCCGGATCGGCTTCATCGGGGACATGCCGCGCATCCACACCGCCGCGGAGCGGCTGCGCGGCTACCGGGCGGCCATGGAGGACGCGGGCATACCGGTCGGCGACGCCTGGATGTCCCTGGGAGCCACCGATCCCGGCCGGGTGCGCCGGGCGGCCGAGGAGATGCTGTCCGGGCCCGCGCCGGTCACGGCGATCTTCTCGGGCAACAACCGGGTGACGGTCACCGTGATCCGGGTGCTCGCCGAGCAGGACCGCCGGGTGGCGCTCGTCGCCTTCGACGACCTCGAACTCGCCGACCTCCTCCAGCCGGGCGTCACCGTGATCGCCCAGGACGCGGCCGCCATCGGCCGCACCGCCGCCGAGCGCCTCTTCCAGCAGCTGGACGGCACCCTGGTCCTCCCCGAACGCATCGAACTGCCCACGCGGCTCATCGCCCGCGGCTCGGGCGAGCTGCCCCCGGCGGACTGAGCCCCGCGTGTACGAACGCGATCTGCACCGCACGCTGGAGGCGCTCGGTCTCGCCGACGCGCCGCGCGAGCATCCGCTGACGTACCCCGGCCCCTGGCCGGCGGACTCCGGACTGCTCGACGGGAACCGGCTGTTGCCCCTGGACCGCCTGACCTTCCCCGACCGGACACCGGTCCTGGCCATCGGCTCCAACGCCTGCCCCGGCCAACTGCGCCACAAGATGGCCGAGTTCGGGATCACCTCGCCGATCCCGATGGTGAAGACCCGGGTCACGGGCATCGACATCGGCGTCTCCGCGCACATCAGCCGCATGGGATACCTGTCCGCCTCCCCCGTCGACGCCCCCGGCGTGACACGCGAGTTGTTCGTCATCTGGCTGGACGCCGAACAGCTCGCGGCGATCGACGCGAGCGAGGGCGTGCCGCTGCCGCACGGCAACTACGCCCGCGTGCCGTTGCCCGCTCCCGAGGTGCGGATCGAGCTGGAGAACGGTGAGACGCTCACCGGCGCGTTCGCGTACGTCAACCGTCGCGGAGTCCTGCACGACGGCACCGGCGCCCCGCGCAAGCATCCGGGACAGCGCGCCCTGCTCACCGAACTCCTGGTGGAGTCGGCCGAGTTGAGGCGGCTTTTCGGTGTGGCTCCGGAGGAGTTCTGTGCCCGCGCCCGGGCCGACGCGGGGCTGTGCGAGCGCGGCACCCAACTGTTCGCGAAGGAGAAGCTCGTGACGAATTCAGGACTGGAGCACCTGATCGTCCGTTAGGGTCGTCCCACGGCATCGCGTGTCGGTCACCGGCCGGGTGAGGCATGGAGGTGCCCGTGAGTTTGCCTTACGGAGGCATTCCACACATGTCAGTCGAGTTGAACCACACCATCGTCCATTCCCGTGACAACCGGGAGTCCGCCGAGTTCCTGGCCCACATCCTGGGACTCGAAGTCGGGGCCGAGTGGGGCCCGTTCGTTCCGGTCGACACCAGCAACGGCGTCACCCTGGACTTCGCCACCATCCCGGCGGAGTCGATCGTCATGCAGCACTACGCGTTCCTCGTCTCCGACGAGGAGTTCGACGCGGCGTTCGACCGGATCAAGCAGGCGGGAATCACGTACTACGCCGATCCGCACGGACAGCAGCCGGGTGAGATCAACCACCACCACGGCGGGCGGGGCCTGTACTTCATGGATCCCGCCGGGCACGGGATGGAGATCATCACCACCCCGTACACCTTTCCCGAGCAGTAGCGGGTCCTGAGGACCGTCGGCCGGCCGGGGTGGCGACGCCCCCGCCGGCCCCCCCCGGGGCCGGGCCGGCGGGTCAAGGCGCGGGAAAACCCCGGGGTCTCCACGGG
>NZ_JBNCAQ010000007.1:4335-84549 GCF_049808595.1 Streptomyces aurantiaciflavus
CGGGCCGGGGGGGCGGGGCGGGCGGGGGGGGGGGGGGGGGGGGGGCCCCCCCCCCCCCCCCCCCCCGCCGCCGGGGCCTGTCCGGCGGATCAAGTCGCGGGAAACCGGCGGTGACTCATCGGCGCGGGCGAGCGGGGGGACGGGGGCGCCCCCGCGCGAGGCTGTTCGAGCGTGGAGGCAACCGACGACGACGTAGATGGGCGTGCCAAGTCCCGTGTCTCTGGCATACCGCCGGACGGGCCCTAGGGTGCCGATGCCGTGAGGTCACCCCGGCGGGGGGCCGCGAAGCCCTCCAGGGCGGCCCTGGTCAGCCCGGTGGCCCCCGTCACCTCCGCGAGGTCGAGCGCGCCGCAGTCCAGGCCGCGCAGCAGGTAGCCGCTGAGGGCCTTGGCGGTGGCCGGCTCGTCCATCACGTCGCCGCCGGACCGGTTGGCGTACCGGGACAGGCGCTCGGCGGCCTGGACGAAGCCCTCGCGGTAGAAGGCGAAGACGGCCGCGTAGCGGGTCGGGAGGTGGCCGGGGTGCATGTCCCAGCCCTGGTAGTAGGCGCGGGCGAGGGCGCGGCGGGTGAGGCCGTAGTGCAGGCGCCAGGCGTCGTGGACCTTCTCGGTGGGGCCCACGGGCAGGACGTTCGTGGAGCCGTCCGAGACGCGGACTCCGGTGCCGGCCGCCGCGACCTGCATGACCGCCTTGGCGTGGTCGGCAGCCGGGTGGTCACTGGCCTGGTGGGCGGCGGAGACACCGAGGCAGGCGCTGTAGTCGAAGGTGCCGTAGTGCAGGCCCGTGGCGCGTCCCTCGGCGGCCTGGATCATGCGGGCGACGGTGGCGGTGCCGTCGGTGGCGAGGATGGCCTGGCTGGTCTCGATCTGGATCTCGAAGCCGAGCCGGCCCGGCGCGAGCCCGCGCGCCTTCTCGAAGGCCTCCAGGAGCCGCACCATCGCGCCGACCTGTTGCGGGTAGGTCACCTTCGGCAGGGTCAGGACCAGTCCGTCGGGCAGTCCGCCGGCCTGCATCAGGCCGGTGAGGAAGACGTCCAGTGTGCGGATGCCCCGGTCGCGGACGGCTGCCTCCATGCACTTCATGCGGATGCCCATGTACGGGGCCGCGCTGCCCTTGGCGTACGCCTCGGCGATCAGCCGGGCGGCCCGGGCGGCCGTCTCGTCCTCCTCGGCGTCCGGGCGCGGGCCGTAGCCGTCCTCGAAGTCGACGCGCAGGTCCTCGATCGGTTCCCGCTCCAGCTTGGCCCGCACGCGCGTGTACACCGGTTCGGCGAGTTCGTCGGAGAGGCCGAGGACGTCGGCGAAGGACGTGGCGTCCGGGGCGTGCTCGTCGAGGGCGGCGAGAGCCCGGTCGCCCCAGGAGCGGAGGGTGTCGGCGGTGAAGGCGTCGCCGGGGACGTAGACGGTGTGGACGGGCTGCCGGGTGCCGGGGTCGCCGGGGTAGCGGCGGTCGAGTTCGGCGTCGACGGGGGCGAGGGAGGCGCTGATCTCCTCACTGACGGCGCCCGCGAGGCTCGTCGCCACCGTCTGCTGCTGGCCGTGACCCATCTCACAACCTCCACTTTTCCGCGTTACGGAATCAGCAATCCGCATACCGAAGCTAACTGCGGATCTTTCGGACGGTCAACACCCTGTCCACGCCCCGACCATGCCGCTGGTCCCGTGTCGCCTCCCTTTCCCCCTTCCGCACCAGAGGTCAACACCTTCATCCTTGCTCACGAGGGGAGGGAGCACATGGCGGGCTCGGGGGGGATGACGCGGCGCACAGGACTGCGCACCGTGGTGGCGGCCGCCGTCGCGGTCCCCCTGCTCGGGACGGTCCGGGCCTCCGAGGCGCCCCGCGAGCGCCCCCGGCGGGCGTTCCCGGCCCCGCGGCTGGAGGTCATGAGCTTCAACCTCCGCTTCGCCGGCAGCAAGGAGCCGAACAGCTGGGCCGCCCGCCGCCCGGTGATGCGCGCCCTGCTGCGCGAGGCGGCCCCGCACGTCATCGGCACCCAGGAAGGCCTGTTACCGCAGGTGCGCGACATCGAGGCCGACCTCGGACCGCACTACGACTGGATCGGCACCCAACGCGCGGAGGACGACAACGAGTCGGTGGCCGTCTTCTACGACACCCGCCGGCTCACTCCGGTCGAGCACGCCCACTTCTGGCTCTCTGACACACCCGGCGTGCGCGGCTCCAACACCTGGGGCGCGCACGATCCCCGCATGGTCACCTGGGTCCGCTTCCGTGACCGCTACGCCGACGGGCGGGAGTTCTGCCTCTTCAACACCCACCTCGACAACGGAAGCCAGTACGCGCGCGTGCGCTCGACCTCGCTGATCATCGATCGGCTCGCCAGGTTCGAGCCCGACCTGCCCGTGCTGGTCACCGGCGATTTCAACGCCGTCGCCCACCGCAACCCGGTCTATGAGGCGCTGTTGGGCTCCGGTCTCGTCGACACCTGGGACACGGCGCGGCGGCGTGGGCCGGAGTACGCGACCTTCCACGGCTACAAGCCGCTCACGCCGGGCGGCGACCGGATCGACTGGATCCTGGCCCGGCCCGATGTAACCGTCCATCGGACGTGGGTGAACACCTTCTCCGCGAACGGCCAGTACCCGAGCGACCATCTGCCGGTGCAGGCGTCCGTGAGCCTGGGATGAGCCGAGGCCCCCGCGACCACGGTGGTCACGGGGGCCTCGTACAGCCCGGCGGCGATCAGCCGATCGGGGGATCAGCCCTTGCGGGCCTTGATCTCCTCGGTGAGCTGGGGGACGACGTCGAACAGGTCGCCGACGACGCCGTAGTCGACCAGGTCGAAGATCGGGGCCTCGGGGTCCTTGTTGACGGCCACGATCGTCTTCGAGGTCTGCATGCCGGCGCGGTGCTGGATGGCGCCGGAGATGCCGTTGGCGATGTACAGCTGCGGCGAGACGGACTTGCCGGTCTGGCCGACCTGGTTGGTGTGCGGGTACCAGCCGGCGTCCACCGCGGCACGCGAGGCGCCGACGGCCGCGCCGAGGGAGTCGGCGAGGGCCTCGATGATCGCGAAGTTCTCCGCGCCGTTGACACCGCGGCCACCGGAGACCACGATCGCGGCCTCGGTCAGCTCCGGACGGCCCGTCGACTCACGCGGGGTGCGGCCGGTGACCTTGGTGCCGGTGGCCAGCTCGCCGAAGGAGACGGACAGGGCCTCGACGCTGCCGGCGGCCGGAGCGGCCTCGACCGCGGCCGAGTTCGGCTTGACGGTGATGACCGGAGTGCCCTTGACGACCCGAGACTTGGTGGTGAAGGACGCGGCGAACACCGACTGGGTGGCCACCGGGCCCTCGTCGCCGGCCTCGAGGTCGACGGCGTCGGTGATGATGCCGGAGCCGATGCGCAGCGCCAGACGGGCGGCGATCTCCTTGCCCTCCGCGGAGGACGACACCAGCACCGCGGCCGGGGACACCTGCTCGACGGCGGCCTGCAGCGCGTCCACCTTCGGTACGACCAGGTAGTCGGCGTACTCGGAGGCGTCGTGGGTGAGGACCTTCACCGCGCCGTGCTCGGCGAGCGCCGCGGCGGTGTTCTCGGCACCGGCGCCGAGCGCGACGGCGACGGGCTCGCCGATACGGCGGGCCAGGGTCAGCAGCTCGAGGGTGGGCTTGCGGACGGCGCCGTCCACGTGGTCGACGTAGACGAGGACTTCAGCCATGGGATTGCTCTCCTGCGAAACGAAGTTGAGGGGGCGGTCAGCGGGGGCGAGCCCTTAGATGAACTTCTGGCTCGCGAGGTACTCGGCGAGCTGCTTGCCGCCCTCGCCCTCGTCCTTGACGATCGTGCCGGCGGTGCGGGCCGGGCGCTCGGCCGCGGAGTCGACCTTGGTCCAGGCGCCGTCGAGACCGACCTCCTCCGCCTCGATGTCGAGGTCGGACAGGTCCCAGGACTGAACCGGCTTCTTCTTGGCGGCCATGATGCCCTTGAAGGACGGGTAGCGCGCCTCACCCGACTGGTCGGTGACCGACACGACGGCCGGCAGGGAGGCCTGAAGCTGCTCGGAGGCGGCGTCGCCGTCACGGCGGCCCTTGACGGTGCCGTCCTCGACGGAGACCTCGGACAGCAGGGTGACCTGCGGGACGCCCAGACGCTCGGCCACCAGGGCCGGGACGACACCGCCCGTGCCGTCGGTGGAGGCCATGCCGGAGATCACCAGGTCGTAACCGGCCTTCTCGATGGCCTTGGCCAGGACCAGGGAGGTGCCGATGACGTCGGTGCCGTGCAGGTCGTCGTCCTCGACGTGGATCGCCTTGTCGGCGCCCATCGACAGCGCCTTGCGCAGCGCGTCCTTGGCGTCCTCGGGACCCACCGTCAGGACGGTGATCTCCACGTCGTCGTCGGAGTTCTCGGAGATCTGCAGCGCCTGCTCGACCGCGTACTCGTCGAGCTCGGAGAGCAGACCGTCCACGTCGTCCCGGTCGACGGTCAGGTCATCGGCGAAGTGCCGGTCGCCAGTGGCGTCGGGCACGTACTTCACAGTGACAACGATCCTCAAGCTCACGCCGGCTCTCCTACTGCTTCGTCAGTTCTCGGCTGCCTTCTTGCAGGCAGCATAGGCGCCACAAGCGGCCGATCCCGGTCGGGGCGGCCCGCGCTCCGATCGAAATATTACTCGTCAGTACACCCAGTTCGTTCCCGCTAAGCAAGCGCTTTGAACTGTGACCTTTGCAACGCAGCGTAATCGGAATCGGACGGTTTCGCAGGAGAGCCGGGCAGTGATCAATCACGCAGCGCGGTGAACCGCCCCTGGTGGTAGAGCAACGGACGGCCCGCGCCGTCCGGATCGCCCAGGACGACCTCGGCCAGCACGATGCGGTGGTCCCCCGCGGGCACGCGCGCGACGACCCGGCAGACGAGCCAGGCGAGCACGTCGTCCAGGACGGGCACGCCCTCCGGGCCCTCGCGCCAGGCAGTCGCGGCGCCGAACCGGTCGGCGCCGCTGCGGGCGAAGGTGGCGGCCAGCTCCCGCTGGTGCTCGCCGAGTATGTGCACCCCGACATGGCCGGTTCGGGAGACCGCCGGCCAGCTGGAGGCACCGGTGCCGATGCCGAAGGAGAGCATCGGGGGCTCGGCGGAGACCGAGGTGAGCGAGGTGGCGGTGAAGCCCACCGGGCCGGTCTCGCCGGAGGCGGTGATCACGGCGACTCCGGCCGCGTGGCGGCGGAAGACCGAGCGCAGGAGGTCGGGTGAGGCGAGCTGAGGGGTGCCGAGGCCGGGCGTGGCCGTCATGGAGTTGTCCTTCTGCGGGGAGTGACGAGCGGGGTCGTGGCTGCTCAACGAGCCGGACAGCGCGCGCTCGCGGTACGGGCCAGGTCGACGTGGGCCCGTCCGTACAGAAGGAGTTCCTCAGGCATACGGTCAGGCTGACGATAGGTGGCAGGCGCAGTCAAGTCCGTCCCGGCATCCGGGAGATGCCGCACCGTCCCCGGCACCGGCCTCACACCGCCTCCCCCAGGGCCGCGATGACGTCGGCCTTGCGGGGCTGGCCGGTGGCGCGGCGCACGATGTGGCCGTCGGCGTCGAGGACCAGCACGGTCGGGGTCTTGAGAACACCGAGTTCGCGGACGAGGTCCAGACGGGCCTCGGCGTCGATCTCCACGTGGGTCACACCGGGGACCATGCCGGCGACCTCGCCGAGGATCCGGCGGGTCGCCCGGCAGGGGGCGCAGAAGGCACTGGAGAACTGCACGAGCGTGGCGCGCTCGCCGAGTTCACCGCCCAGCCGGTCGGCTCCGAGCCGCTTGCCGTCGTCGCGCCCGCGCACGCGCACCCTCCCGCTCCGCCGTCGGTGCAGCACTCCGTAGGCGCTCGCCGCCGCGAGCACCGCCACGCACACCATGAGTCCGGTCATCACCAGCACAGCATTCACGAGACTGCAAAGATTCCCGCCTCCCGGACGTCTTTCCGCTGCGGAATGCTTGATTCATGGACATTGATGTGAGGGGGCCGCGCTTCGCGGCGGCCGTCACGACCGTCGTCCTGGCGGTCGTGCTGATCACCCAGAACGCCTGGCTGCTGGCCTGGCAGACGCTGGCGTTCGCGCTCGGCGCGGCGGGCGGGGTCGGCCGCTCGCCGTACGGCTGGGCCTTTCGTGTGGCCGTGCGCCCGAAGCTCGGGCCGCCGACGGCGTTCGAGGCGCCGCAGCCGCCGCGGTTCGCCCAGACGGTGGGGCTGCTCTTCGCGGGCGTGGGCCTGGTCGGGTTCACGCTGGGCCCCGACTGGCTGGGGTTCGCGGCGACCGGGGCGGCGCTCGCGGCCGCCTTCCTCAATGCCACTTTCGGGTACTGCCTGGGCTGCGAGATGTACCTGCTCGTACGGCGAGTGGCGGTACGAGCGGAGTAAAGGCGACTTAAAAGGGCGAGGTGGATCACTGGGCGGAGTGACGAGGATCTCGCGGTTCACGGGCACGGGGGCTGGCTCCCCGGCCGTTCTTGGGGCACGATCTGCGAGATGCCGTAAACCTACGGCTGCGTAACTCTGCCGCGGGAGTCCCTTCCCCGGCAGAGAGAAGGAAGGGTCCGAACCCGCCCATGGCAGAGCTTGTCTACCGCCCCGTCGTCGGCCTCGCCCAGACGTTGTTCAAGGTCTGGGACCTCAAGATCGACTGCAAGGGGTCGGAGAACATCCCGCGCTCGGGTGGAGCCGTGCTGGTGAGCAACCACATCAGCTACCTGGACTTCATCTTCAACGGCCTGGCCGCGCTCCCGCAGAAGCGTCTCGTGCGGTTCATGGCGAAGGAGTCCGTCTTCCGCCACAAGGTCTCCGGTCCGCTGATGCGCGCCATGAAGCACATCCCCGTGGACCGCAAGCAGGGTGAGGCGGCGTACGCGCACGCCCTGGACTCGCTGCGCTCCGGCGAGATCGTCGGGGTCTTCCCGGAGGCCACGATCTCGGAGTCCTTCACGCTGAAGAGCTTCAAGTCGGGCGCCGCCCGGCTGGCCCAGGAGGCGGGCGTCCCGCTGATCCCGATGGCCGTGTGGGGCACGCAGCGACTGTGGACCAAGGGCCATCCGCGCAACTTCAAGCGCAGCCACACCCCGATCACCATCCGGGTCGGCGAGGCGGTCGAGGCCTCCCGCGACAAGTACGCGGGCGCGATCACCCGGCAGCTGCGCGAGCGCGTCCAGGAGCTTCTGGAGGCCGCCCAGCGCGCCTACCCGGTGCGCCCCAGGGACGCGAACGACACCTGGTGGATGCCGGCGCATCTGGGCGGCACGGCGCCGACGCCGGAGCAGGTGCGCGAGGCCGAGGCCCGCTGACGTCCCCTTCCCCGACCCCCGCGCCCCGGGCGTGGGGCGGCAGCCGATAGGGTCCCGGCCAGAACCGGAAGCCGGGTGACCGGGGCGCCTGACGGCGGCCGCCGGTCCGGCTGTCGACTGCCGAACGCGCTACGGGGGCGAGGATGCGGCGCTGGACCAAGGTGTCGGTGGCGGCCGTGGCCGCGCTCGGTCTGGGCGGCTGGATCGCCCAGCCGTACGTCCACGAGTGGTGGGTGATCCGCAGCGCCTGTGACGGGGTGCTGCCCGACGACGCCGTACGCTCCCTCGTCCCGGACGACGCCCGCGTCGTGGGCACCGAGGCGGGCGGCGTGAAGGAACTCGGGGACTACCGCTGCGAGGTCACCGTCGCCGACGACCACAGTGCCGACTGGTCGCTGCTGGCCCTGCAGGCCTACACCCGGCGCGACGACCAGGACCGCGCGTTCATGGGGACGTTCCCGGACAGCGGGTTCGCGTCTCAGGCGGCGATGCCCGCGGGACTTCCCGGGTTCATCGGCCGGTTCGGCAGGCTCCAGTTCCTGCTCGACTGCCCCGACCTGGGCAAGGACGCCGACGGACGGCAGCGCAAGCTGCTGGTGCACGCCGGGATCAGTGTCAACGGCACCTGGCGCCAGCCCGCCTCCTACGAGGTGGCCGTCGCGTTCGTCAACGCCGCCTCCGAGCGCCTGGGGTGCGGCGCGAAGCCGCTGACGGCGCCGAAGGGCATCAGCCCGGCCGACCCCGGGGAGGACGAGCCGAGGACGGTCCCGTTGGCGGCCGCCCGGGACACCGCCTGCGGCTGGCTGGCCGACGCGGGGCTGCCGGACCCAACCCACTGGAAGGTCGACGCGCAGCTCACCGACGCCGCGCCCACGGGCCGCTGCGACGTGGCCCTGGGCGACGAGCTCACGGACGGCGACGCGCGGGGGATGGACTTCGTCGCCTGGTTCGGCGACTGGAGCACCCGGCTCGTCGCGGGGAACAACGGCACCGACCGCCCGTCACTGTCCGCGAGCGCCCGCTGCGACGGCGAGGCGGCGCACTTCGCGCTCGACGCCGCGAAGGACATCCCCGGCGTCGGCCCGGCGAAGAAGCGGGCGCTGTTGCAGGCCTTCGCCGCGGAGCAGGTGAAGCGGCGGGGCTGCACGGACCTGCGTCTGAACGCCTGACGTGGGTCAGGTCGCCAGCCAGAGCGCCCGTACGTACCGGTCGTCGATGGCCTGCCGCATCACGTCGGCCCGCGCCTTCGGGATCTTCCGCGCCGCCGCCCAGAAGTCCACCACCCTGAGCAGTTGGTGCCGGGCGTCCATCAGGTCGCCGCGCATCCGGCCCGCGGGGCGGGCGGTGATGCCCGCCATCGGCAGGCGGGTGGTCAGCTGCGCGGTGTGGGCCAAGTACACGCCGCGCGTGTACCGGCCCACGGTCGCGTCGAAGGCGGCGAGGTCGGGGATGGTGCCGTCACGGGCGTAGCGGGCCCGGTACTTCATCAGGGCGCCGACCCGGTCGGCCATGTGCTCGAGGTCGCTGTCGACCCAGTAGGTGTCGGGGCTGTCGAACCCGTCCTTGTGCGGCTTGGGGTGGTAGTCCGGGTCGCCGCCCTTGTCGTCGAGCCGTTCCAGGTAGTACGCGAGCCAGGCGCGTTCGGCGGCGTAGAGGATCGCGAACGCCTTGGGGTCCTTGGCGAGTTCGGCGATCAGGCTCTCCAGGTCGGCCTCGACGTCCGAGTACGGCTGGGTGTGTTCGAAGTCGGCGTGGGCCTCGCCCGGGGCGAGGAACCGGCCGTACGTCGTCCAGCCCTCGTCGTCGAGCCGGGCCAGCTCGGCGGGGACTGCAGGGCGTACCGAGTCGTCGTCGGACCTGGTGTAGCGGTGCTGGTCGACGATGTACTGGGCGAGCATGCGGGCCACGCCCGGGGCCATCCCGTCGGGCAGTTCGACGTCGTCGAGCGCGGCGGCCACGGCGAAGGCGCTGCGGGCCTGGGCGAGGGTGTGCGGGTTCTCGATGCCGGTGGCCCGGGTGGCCGCGTCCACCACCTCGCCGAGCACCTTGCCACCGTCGCCGCACGGGTGCTCGTGCACGAGGAGCTCGCGTACGGCGTCGAAGCGGGCGAGGTCGTCGCCCGGGTCGAGGGCGCGCGTCGCGGCCGCCGGGTCCTTGGCGAGGGCTCGGGTGGAGGAGGGGATCTTCTGGCAGGGCGTGTCGTCTCCGTCGGCGAGGAGGAGCGGTACGGCGGTGGCGGTCGCCAGGAGAGCGAGGGCGACGGCGGAGGCGAGCAGCCAGTGCCGGCGCAGCCGGGCGAGGGGGCCCGACGGGGTGGGGTCCGGCTCGCCGCCGGGCTCCTCGTCCGACCGGTCCTGCGGGTGCCCGCCCGGCTGACGGCCGTGCGGCAGGCCCTCGTTCCCATCCGCGTCGGCCTCGCGGCCCTCTCCCCCATCACGCATGCCGGGAGATTAGCGACTGCGACCGGCCGGCTCCGCGCCGGGGGTGCTCACAGAGCGGTGGGCAGCGTCTTCCAGAGGTACGGCCGGTCGGGGGCGGCCTTCAGCGCACCGAGGACCGCCGGGTGCGGCGCGGCGTACAGGACGGGGTGGTCCAGTTCGCCGGCCTCGGTGTCGGGCGTGAAGGCCAACTGTTCGCCGTCCAGGGAGAACTGGGCGTTCACGCCCGGCTTGTTGCCGCGTGGGTCCTGCCGGTGCCAGCCGCCGTGGAAGCGGACGGCGACCAGTCCGTGCACCACGTCGAACGTCTGGTAGCACAGCGCGGTCGGGATGTCCTCGGCCCGCAGCAGCGCGGCCAGCGCGTGGGCCTTGGCGTAGCAGATGCCCGTCTTCTGCTCGAGCACGTCGGAGGCGCGCCAGGTGACGCGGAGGTCGCCGGAGTCCTGCGAGTGGGGAATGGTGTCGCGCACGAACTCGAAGGCCAGTCGCGCATAGGCATACGAGTCCTCCGCGTTCCGGGCGAGACGTGCGGCGGTGTCCCGCACCAGCGGATGGTCATGGTCGATGACCTCGTCGGCGGCCAAGTACGCGGACAGGTCGGGGGTCTCCTGGATCAGCTCCATGCCTGGAGAGCATAGAAATGCGATCACCCGCGAGTCAATGACTTTTCAGGCGACCGCATATCTATGCATGACCCGGGTGTGGCCTGCTAGCGCGCCGTCTCCTCCTTCAGTGCCGCCACGAACGCGTCCACGTCGTCCTCCGTCGTGTCGAAGGCGCACATCCAGCGCACCACACCGGCCGCCTCGTCCCAGAAGTAGAACCGGAACCGTTTCTGCAGCCGCTCGCTCACGTCGTGCGGCAGCCTGGCGAAGACGCCGTTGGCCTGCACCGGGTAAAGGATCTCCACGCCGTGCACCGCGCGGACGCCCTCGGCGAGCCGCTGGGCCATCTCATTGGCGTGGCGGGCGTTGCGCAGCCAGAGGTCCTTGGCCAGCAGGGCCTCCAACTGCACCGAGACGAAGCGCATCTTGGAGGCGAGCTGCATCGACAGCTTGCGCAGGTGCTTCATGTGGCTGACGGCGTCCTGGTTGATGACGACGACGGCCTCGCCGAAGAGGGCGCCGTTCTTCGTACCCCCCAGGGAGAGGATGTCGACGCCGACGGCGTTGGTGAACGTCCTCATCGGCACGTCGAGGGAGGCCGCCGCGTTCGCTATCCGGGAGCCGTCCAGGTGGACCTTCATGCCGTGCGCATGGGCGTGCTCGCAGATCGCGCGGATCTCGTCCGGTGTGTACAGCGTCCCGAGCTCGGTGCTCTGGGTGATCGAGACGACCTGCGGCATCGCGCGGTGCTCGTCCTCCCAGCCCCAGGCCTGCCGGTCGATCAGCTCGGGGGTGAGCTTGCCGTCGGGTGTGGGGACGGTGAGCAGCTTGAGGCCGGCCATGCGCTCGGGCGCGCCGCCCTCGTCGACGTTGATGTGGGCGCTCTCGGCACAGATCACCGCGCCCCAGCGGTCGGTGACCGCCTGGAGCGCGACGACGTTGGCGCCGGTGCCGTTGAAGACCGGGAACGCCTCGGCCGTAGGACCGAAGTGGCCGCGGATGATCCGCTGGAGGTTCTCGGTGTAGTCGTCCTCGCCGTACGCCACCTGGTGGCCGCCGTTGGCCACGGCCAGGGCGGCCATCACCTCCGGGTGGGCCCCGGCGTAGTTGTCGCTGGCGAAACCGCGGACCTCGGGGTCGTGATGGCGACGGGCGTCGGTCTTCGGGGGGTTCACGGCTGCTCGGTGAGCCACAGACGCTGTCCGTTCACTTCGGGGGCGGGCCTCTCCCAGACTCCGACGATGGCCTCGGCCAGGTCCTTGACGTCCGTGAAGCCCGCGAACTTCGCGTTGGGTCGCTCGGCGCGCATCGCGTCGTGCACCAGCGCCTTCACCACCAGGATCGCAGCCGCGGAGGTCGGGCCCTCGGCGCCCCCGGCCTTGCGGAAGTAGTCGGCCATGGCCAACGTCCACGCCTCGGCGGCGGCCTTGGCGGCGGCGTAGGCGGCGTTGCCCGCGGTGGGCTTGCTGGCGCCCGCGGCGCTGATCAGGACGTACCGGCCGCGGTCGCTGCGCTGCAGCGCCTCGTGGAAGGCGAGGGAGGTGTGCTGCACGGTGCGCACGAGCAGCATCTCCAGGAAGTCCCAGTCGTCGAGGCGCGTCCTGGTGAAGGTCTCGCTGCCGCGCCAGCCGCCGACGAGGTGGACCAGGCCGTCGACCCGACCGAAGTCCTTCTCGACGCGGTGGGCCCACTCCTGGGTCGACTGCAGATCGAGCAGGTCGACCGTGTCGCCGGTGACCGTGGCGCCGCCGTGCGCGTAGCTGGCCGCGTCCACGGCCGCCGCAAGGCGCTCCGGGTCGTTGTCCGAGCCGACGACGGTCGCGCCCGCCTCGGCGAGCCGGAGCAGTGCCGCCCGGCCGGCGGGTCCGCCCGCGCCGGCCACCGCGATCACCGCACCGCTGAGAGCCCCGTTCCCCATGTTCTTCGCCTCCTGAGCAGTGTTCTCGGTACGCAGGTCGCTCACGCGGCGATCCGCTCGGCGCCGTCCGCCGTGATGCCCTTGGTGGAGGCGATCACGTTCTTCAGCTTCTTGGACAGTGCCTCATAGAACATGCTCAGCGGAAACTCGTCCGGAAGCACGTCATCGACGAGTTTCCGCGGCGGCCGGCTCAGGTCGAGGGCGTCGGGGCCCTTGGCCCACTTGGAGCCCGGGTGCGGGGCGAGGTAGGTGGAGACCAGCTCGTAGCCGGCGAACCAGTGGACGAGCTTGGGGCGGTCGATGCCGTCGCGGTAGAGCTTCTCGATCTCGGCGCACAGCTCGTTGGTGACCTGCGGGGCGCGCTGCCAGTCGATGAACAGCTTGTTGTCGGTCCAGCGGACGACGTCGTGCTTGTGCAGGTAGGCGAAGAGCAGCTGGCCGCCGAGACCGTCGTAGTTGCGCACGCGCTCGCCGGTGACCGGGAAGCGGAACATGCGGTCGAACAGCACCGCGTACTGCACGTCACGGGCCTGCGGGACGCCGTCGGCCTGGAGCTTCACGGCCTCCTTGAAGGCGGTGAGGTCGCAGCGCAGCTCCTCCAGGCCGTACATCCAGAACGGCTGGCGCTGCTTGATCATGAACGGGTCGAAGGGCAGGTCGCCGTGGCTGTGGGTGCGGTCGTGGACCATGTCCCACAGGACGAAGGCCTCCTCGCAGCGCTTCTGGTCGTGGACCATGGCGGCGATGTCCTCGGGCAGCTCCAGGCCCAGGATGTCGACGGCGGCGGCGGTGACCCGGCGGAAGCGGGCGGCCTCGCGGTCGCAGAAGATGCCACCCCAGGAGAAACGTTCCGGCGCCTCGCGGACGGCGATGGTCTCCGGGAAGAGGACGGCGGAGTTGGTGTCGTAGCCCGCCGTGAAGTCCTCGAACTTGATGCCGCAGAACAGCGGGTTGTCGTAGCGGGTGCGCTCCAGCTCGGCCAGCCAGTCCGGCCAGACCATGCGCAGCACGACCGCCTCCAGGTTGCGGTCCGGGTTGCCGTTCTGCGTGTACATCGGGAAGACCACCAGGTGCTGGAGGCCGTCCGCGCGGCCCGCGGCGGGCTGGAAGGCCAGCAGCGAGTCGAGGAAGTCCGGCACCTCGAAGCCGCCCTCGGCCCAGCGGCGCAGGTCCTGCACCAGGGCCCGGTGGTAGTCCGCGTCGTGCGGGAGCAGCGGGGAGAGCTCCTCGACCGCCTCGACGGCCTGGCGGACGGTCTGCTCGGCGTCGGCGCGCCCGGGGGCGCCCTCGGCCGTGAAGTCGATCGAGCCGTCCTTCGACTGCCAGGGGCGGATCCGCTCCACGGCATCCTTGAGCACGGGCCACGCCGGGTGCTCCACCACCCTGGCCGCGGGAGGAACCCGATCCTCCGCACCCACCTGCACAAGAACTTCCGTCATGTCCCATCCTCCACAGGAGAACCTCTCGTAGGGACACCGTATGCGTACGAGGTTTCCTCCAGCAAGTGGAGCATCGGGAAATTATCCTGCACATCCCCATGGTCACCGCGTTTTTTCCTGTCGAATACGGGGTAGGCGAGGACTTTCACCATGGGGCGAGGGGTAGGGGAATCCGAGGCGCACACACATGTCCATGTCGGGCCCGGGCCGTTAGGCTGCGGGCTCTTCCAGCGCCGCCGTCGACGGAAGCGAGTCGAGTCTTGAACTTCCTCACCATCGGTCACCGCGGAGTCATGGGTGTCGAGCCCGAGAACACCCTCCGGTCGTTCGTCGCCGCCGAGCACGCCGGCCTCGACGTCGTCGAACTCGATCTGCATCTGAGCAAGGACGGCGCTCTCGTGGTCATGCACGACGCCGACGTGGACCGCACGACCGACGGGAGCGGGCCGATCGCCGACCTCACGCTCGCCGAACTGCGTGCCCTCGACGCGGGGCGCGGGGAGCGGGTGCCGGTCTTCGAGGAGGTCCTGGAGGCGGTCTCGCTGCCGCTGCAGGCCGAGATCAAGGACGTGCAGGCGGCGCGGGCGCTCGCCGAGGTGATGCACGCGCGGGACCTGGTGGAGCGGGTGGAGGTGTCCTCGTTCCACGACGAGGCCGTCGCCGAGATCGCCCGGCTGGTGCCCGGGGTGCGCACGGCGCTCATCAGCAGCCTCCCCCACTTTCGGCCGGGCTCGAGCGGGGGGACCCCCATCGGCCTCGACATCGTGGAGCGGGCCGTGGCCGTCGGCGCCGCGACCGTGTGCCTGAACATCCGGCGGCTCACCCTGGAGATCGTCGAGCACGCCCGCCGGCACGACCTGCGGATCATCGGGTGGGTGGTCAACACGCCGGACCACCTGCGGCTGGTGCGGGCCCTGGAACTGGACGGGGCGACCACCGACGACCCCGAGATCAAGCGCACCGGCCGCTTCACGGCGTGAAAGCGGCGCCGATCGTCACACCAGGGGCTTGACCAGCAGCTCGAACTGCAGGTCGTCGCGCTGCGGAATGCCGAAGCGCTCGTCGCCGTACGGGAAGGGGGTCATCCGGCCCGTACGGCGGTAGCCGCGGCGCTCGTACCAGGCGATGAGGTCGTCACGGACCGAGATCACCGTCATGTGCATCTCGGTCGCACCCCAGATCTCGCGGGCCTGGCGCTCGGCCTCCGCCATGACGATCTTGCCGAGGCCGCCGCCCTGGGCGGTGGGGCTGACCGCGAACATGCCGAAGTAGGCGTGGTCACCGCGGTGTTCGAGCTGACAGCAGGCGACGATCCGGTCGTCCCGCTCGACGACCAGCACCCGCCCCCCGGCCGACTCGATGATCTCCAGCACACTCTCGGGGTCGGTCCGCTGCCCCTGCAGGAGGTCCGCCTCCGTCGTCCAGCCGGCCCGGCTGGAGTCCCCGCGGTAGGCCGACTCGACGAGCGCGACCAGCGCGTCGACATCGGCTTCGGAGGCGTCACGGAAGGTGAGGTCGGTGGCGGCGGCGGTGTCCATACGGCGTTCTCCCGGGTCGTGGGCGCGGCTGATGCCCGGCCGAGCCTAACCCTCCCCTACGCTCCGGATGCATGGTGCATGTACTCAGCAGCCGAATCCTTCTGCGCCCCACCGACCCCGACCGTTCCCGTGCCTTCTACGGCGAACAGCTGGGCCTCGCCGTCTACCGCGAGTTCGGTACGGGGGCGGAGCGGGGCACCGTCTACTTCCTCGGCGGGGGGTTCCTGGAGGTCTCGGGGCGCTCGGAGGCGCCGCCGGATCCGGCCGTACGGCTGTGGGTGCAGGTCGCGGACGTGACGGCGGCGCACGAGGAACTGGCGGCGAAGGGTGTGGAGATCGCCCGGCCGCCGGTGCGGGAGCCGTGGGGCCTGGTCGAGATGTGGATCGCCGATCCGGACGGGACGCCGATCGTGCTGGTGGAGGTGCCCGCCGACCATCCGTTGCGGTACCGGCCGGGCCTCTGAGGTCAGCGGATGCCGGGGCGCTGGGTCGGGCTTAGCGTGCTGGAGGGGGTGCTCCCTTCGGAAGGAACGCCATGAAGCTCGACAGGCCCGTGCCCGGCGGTCCCTGCTGGGCCGAGCTGGGGACCAGTGACCTGGCGGCGGCCCAGCGGTTCTACGCGGAGTTGTTCGGCTGGCGGTGCGAGACGGATCCGCGGCAGGAGGCGGGCGGCTACACCGTCGCCCACCTCGGTGACGCGGCCGTCGCCACGCTCAGCCCCCTCTACCAGGAGGCGCAGCCCGTCGCCTGGAACGTGTCGTTCGCGGTCTCCGACGCCGACGTCTCCGCGCGCATGGTCGACGAGGCCGGGGGCAAGGTCCTGGTCGGCCCGATGGACGTGTTCGACATCGGCCGTTTCGTGGTCGCCCTCGACCCGGGCGGCGCGGCCTTCCAGCTCTGGCAGGCGCGGACCTTCCCCGGCGCCGGGCTGTTCAACGCGCCCGGCTCGCTGGGCTGGGTGGAGCTGATGACCCGCGATCCCGCGCGGGCGGAGGCCTTCTACACGACGCTGTTCGGCTGGACCGTGAACACCTCGGAGCACTACACGCAGTGGGGCGTCGGCGGCGCGGACTTCGGCGGCATGATCACGATGGACGACAAGTTCCCGCCCGAGGTGCCGCCGCACTGGCTGCCGTATTTCGCCGTGGCCGACGTGGACGCCACCACCGCGGCGGCGGTGCGGGCGGACGGCACGGCGCTCATGGAACCCACCTCGGTGCCGGACGGCCCGCGGATCGCGGTGCTGCGGGATCCGCAGGGCGCGGTGTTCGGGGTGTACCGGGCGAGCGACGAGGGGTAGCCCGCCTCGGGGGCGTCGGTCCAGTGGCGTGGCCGTCAAGTCGGTGTGGGCACTCCGTCGCCGTGGAGACCAGGGAGCGTGCCGCTCGCGGCGCCGTGGAAGGGCCGGTGTCCGTGCCGAGGTGGACGGTGAGGGCCGGTGACCCCGCAGGCGGCGACCGGCGTGCGGGGTCAGGCCCGGAGCGCGCGCATGTGTCCTTCCAGGCGGCCGAGCAACTCGCCGAGCAGATCGGCCAGTTCGCCCTGCCGGTCGGCGTCGAGGGCGGACAGTACGGCGCTCTCGTAGGCGAGTTGCTCGGGCAGGATGCCGTCGACGAGGTCGCGGCCGGCGTCGGTGAGGCGGACATGGGCGACGCGGCGGTCGCGGGTGTCGACGCGGCGCTCCACCAGGCCGCGTTCGGTCAGTTGCTTGACGCGTTTGGTGACGGCGGCACCCGAGGAGAAGGTCTCGCGGGCCAGTTCACCGGGGGTGAGTTCGTGGCCGGTGCGGCGCAGCGCGCCGAGCAGGTCGAACTCGGGACGGCTGAGGCCGGCCCGGCGCAGGGGGGCGTCCTCGGCCTGCTGGAGGAGGGCGGCACAGCGGTTGACGCGGCCGATGATCTCCATGGGGCCGGTGTCGAGGCCGGGGTGGACGGTCCGCCACTGCCCCACGACCGCGGCCACGGTGTCGCCCCGGGGGCCGTTCCCGGGGGCCGACGTCCTCCCCCGTTCCCCGCCGTCCCCGCCACCAGGCCGTCCCTGCGTCCCCGTCATGGCCGTACGTCCTCCGTCCTCGCGCTCGCGTCCCGGGCCGGGAGGAGTCCCTGGCGCCGTACCGTCGCGGCGAGCGTACGGTGTCCGGACTGTTCGGCCGTGACGACCCGCTCCTCGGGCAGGGCGTGCTGCCACCACTCGCCGGACGCGGCGTCCGCGGTGGCGCGCAGGTCGACCAGTGTCGCGGCGAGGGCGCGCCGGGCGGATTCCAGGGCTCCGGGGGCCGGGCGCGGCTCGGCGAGGAGGCGGGCGGCGTGCTCCCGGGCGCGCTCCACGGCGGTCAGGGCGTGTCCGAGGCGGTCGCCGGCGCGGCGGTTGGTGACGGCGACCGCGGTGGCGAAGCCGACCAGGGCGCCGACGAAGGTGTCCACGATCCGTTCGGTGATCAGGAGGCCCGCGTTCTGGTAGTGGGCGAACTCGGTGACCAGCAGGGCCATCGGGGTCACGCAGACGCTGCCGAGCCAGTAGTTGCGACTGATCAGCGCCTCCGCGCCGAAGTTGAGGACCAGGCAGACCAGGACCAGGGCGGCCTGGTGGAGGTGGGCGAGCGGGACGAGCGCGGCGAAGGCGACGACGCCGACGAGGTTGCCGACGACGCGCTGCACGCCGCGGCTCCAGGTGAGGGTGACGTTCGCCTGGTAGAGGGAGGCGGCGGTGACCAGGGCCCAGTAGGGGCGGCCGACACCGAGGGCGAGGGAGGCGTGTCCGGCGAGGGCGCAGCCGAGGGCGGTGCGGACGGCGAGCGGGGTGAGGGGGCCGAGGCGGCGCCACCACGAGGGCCGGCCGGCGGTGAGTTCGGCGTCGACGCCGAGGAGTTCGTCGTCGTCGGCGAGGTCGTCGGGGCGGGGCACCGCTCCCGTGCCGCGCAGGGCGCGGGCCCAGGTGCGCAGGCGCTCCGGGTCGGTGTCGGCGGGGGCGGCGAGGGCGACCTCGGCGCGGACCACGAGGCGTTCCAGGGCGCGGCCCGTCTCCCCGTCGCGGGCCGACAGCAGGGTCTGCCAGGCGGCGTGCACCGCGGCGGCCGCGGTGGCGCGGGTCCGGGCGTGGCCGTCGCCGGTGCCGCGGGTGGCGGCGTGGGCGGCGGCCGCGTTCAGCGCCTGGGCGGTGGCGCGGCGCTCCGGACCGTGCGGGCGCAGCAGCCCCGGCGCCATGCCGACGATCCAGGACCAGGCGCCCGCGGCGAGGGCCAGGGCGAGATGGCCGGGCACCTGCTCCAGGCTCTCCGGGGCGAACAGCGAGGCGGAGGTGACGAAGGTGAGGACCACGTTGCCGGGCGGGCCGACGCGGGTCGCGTCGCAGAGCACCTTCTGCGCGGCCGCCAGGAGAGCACCGACGGTGACCAGGACGGCGGCGCTCGCGGTGAGCGAGGCCGCGAGCAGGGCGACGGCCAGCCCGCCGGTCATGCCGAGCACCACCCAGGCCAGGGCACGGGCGCGGGCGGGGTAGGGGCGGTTGTGGGCGTAGAGCGCGCACAGGGATCCGGCCATCGTGTACATCGCCAGGTCGAGGCGGCCGAGCGCCAGCAGGGTCAGGTTGGGCGGGGCGACCGCGGCGACCACGCTCAGGGCGGGCTTGAACCAGATGTCGGAGGGGCGGCCGAGGCGCAGGACACCGGAGAGCGGGAGGCGGGTCGCACTACTCATGACTTTAATTTAGCAGGTGTTTTACTTGTAAAACGAATCGCTGTCCGCCCGGCTGTCGGTGCCGGTTGCCCCGGATCGCCCGGCTCCCCCGTGGCGGGTGAGGCGCCGGACGCTTCCGTCGGATGCGATGGCCCTGGCGGCGGGGAAGGTGCCGGCCGCTGCCCGGCCGACTCCGCCGGCGTCCCGGGCCGACTCGGGCAAGGGGGACACCGTGACCCACTGGCGGGCTCTGATCGTCCTGGGCACTGCCCAGTTCCTGATGGTCCTGGACACCGCCGTCATGAACGTCTCGATCAGTCAACTGGTCGACGACTTCGACACGGAGGTCACCGCCATCCAGGCCGTCATCACGCTGTACGCGCTGGTCATGGCAGCCTTCATGATCGTCGGTGGCAGGCTCGGGGACATCTTCGGACGGCGCCGCCTGTTCTTCCTCGGACTCACCGTCTACGCCATCGGCTCGTCCCTGACCGCTCTGGCCCCGACCCTGTGGGTCCTGGCACTGGGCTGGTCGGTCATCGAGGGCCTCGGTGCCGCGATGGTGCTGCCGGCCATGGTGGCCCTCGTCGCCGAGTCCTACCAGGGGCGGGACCGGGCCGTCGCCTACGGCGTCATCGGCGGCCTGGCCGGCGCCGGCATCGCGGTCGGCCCGCTGCTGGGCGGCTGGGTGACGACGTACCTCACCTGGCGACTGGTGTTCGCCGGCGAGGTGGTGCTCGTCGTGGCGATCCTGTGTTTCCACCGGGTGATCACCGAGTCCCCGCGGACGGGCCGGCGGCCCCGGCTGGACGGCGTCGGCGCCGCGCTCTCGGCCGCCGGGCTGGGGCTGGGCGTGCTGGGGGTGCTGCAGAGCAGCACCTGGGGCTGGGTGCAGCCGCGCAATCCGCCCTTCACCGTCCTGGGCTTCGCTCCCACTCTGTTCGTCATCGGCGCCGGAGTGATCGTGCTGGCCGGCTTCGTGCGCTGGGAGCGACGGCGCGCCACGCGGGGCACCGATCCGCTCGTGGACCTGTCGCTGCTGCGCAGGCCTCCGCTGCGGTCCGGCCTGATGATGCTGCTGGGCCAGAACCTCATCCTGCTGGGGCTGTTCTTCACCATTCCGCTCTACCTGCAGGTGGTGCAGGGCTTCGACGCCTTCCAGACCGGTCTGCGGCTGCTCCCGGTATCCGTCACCATGCTGGTCGCTTCCACGGTGGGCTCCCGGCTGGGGCGGATGGCGGGGCCGCGCCGCGTGGTCCGCCTGGCCCTGGCGACGCTGGCGGCGGCCGTCGTGTGGCTGCTGGCCTCCATCGACCCGGTCATCGACGACGCGCAGTTCGCCGGGGCCATGGCCCTGCTGGGCGTGGGCATGGGCCTGCTCGCCTCCCAGCTGGGCAACATCGTCCAGTCCTGCGTCGGCGAGGAGGAGCGCAGCGAGGCGGGAGGGCTGCAGTTCACCGCCCAGAACCTGGGCTCGGCGCTGGGCACCGCGCTCATCGGGTCGCTGCTCATCGGCGCCCTGGCCCACGCCTTCACCACGCAGGTGGAGGGAGATCCCCGGCTGTCGGACGAGGCCCGCCGGCAGACCGGCATCGCTCTGGAGGCCGGCATCAGCTTCGTGTCGACCGACCAGGTCCGCTCGGCGGCCGAGCGCGCCGGGCTGCGGCCGTCCGAGGTCGACGCCCTCGTGGATTCCTACGCCTCGGCCCAGCTGGACGGCCTGAAGGCGGCGATCCTCGCCACCGGAGGCATCACCCTCGCGTCCTTCCTGGTCACCGGGAACCTGCCGAACGCGCGGGCGAGCCGTCCACGGCAGCCGGACACCGGCACCCCGGCGGGCGGCCCCGGACCGGCGCGCTGAAGGCGAAGGAGCCTCGTATGTCCACGACCCGCCACGACGCCCGGCAGGCCCGCAGGGCCGAGCGCCGGGCGCACGCCGACTACACCGGTGGCGTCTACGGCTCCATGCTCGCCGCCTCCGTGGTGATCGGCGCGGGCACCCTGGGGTCGTTCCCGCGCGCCGAGCTGGTACTGCTGCTGCTCCTGACGGGCGCGGTGTTCTGGGTCGCGCACGTGCACGCGCAGCTGTTCGGGGCGCGCCTGGCGCAGCGGGGTCTGGACCGGCGGACCGTGCTGCACGTGTGCCGTGACGAGTGGCCGATCCTCAAGGCCGCGGTCCCGCCGGCCCTCGCGGTGGCCGTCAGCCCGCTGCTGGATCTGGACGTACAGGGCGCCGTATGGCTGGCGCTCGCCGTGGCCGTCGCGGGGCAGGTGGGCTGGTCGGTGGCGGCGGCGATGCGCGCCGGTGCCTCCCGGGCACAGATGACCGCCTCCGCGCTGGTCAACCTGCTGCTCGGCCTCCTGATCATCTCCTTCAAGATCGTCCTGAAGCACTGACGCGGTCCCCCGTTCCGCGTTTCACCTGCACAGGGTGAGGGCGGACAGGGTGCCGGGGCGCACGATCGCGGGGAAGGGCATACCCGGCCCGTCCCAGGCCGCCCTCGGGAGAGCAGCCCATGCGCTACGAGATACGCGTCGACGGACATGTGTCGGAGACGCTGGCCAAGGCCTTCCCGGAACTGAACCATGTGGTCGTGTCCGGTCAGACAGTCCTGTACGGCCCTGTCACCGACGAGGCGCACCTGTACGGCCTGCTGGCGCGCTTCCGGTCCCTGGGGCTGCGCGTGGTGGAAATGCGCCAGTTGCGGGAGTGACCCGGAGGCCGGGAAGCCGCAGCGGGCCGGAGGTCACGGGCTCGCCGTACGGCTGTTCGTGCCGGAGCGGGCGTGGGCCGACGCCCGGCACAGCGGCCCGAGCAGGCACGGTGGGTCAGGGACCCTGCTGCCGGGCCGCGCGACGCCCTTGCAGCCCGCACCGGCGTCCGAGGAAGTCGCGTCCGCGCCCCTCGGGGCCCACGGCGTCGCGATGTCCGGGAAGACGTCGCCGGCCGCCCGGATCAGCCGCTGAAACGCCACTGCACGGCGCCCCGGCTGCTGTCATGGCGGTCGCCGCCGTTATGGGGAGCGAGCACCGACCGCCGCGCATCCTTGGCCTCACCATGGGGATCGCCGCCGCCGTGCCGAGCGGGAGCGGGACCCAGCAGCAGGTTCCGACGCGACGGATCACCCGCTGGGGGTGACCCCGTGGCCGACGGCTCGCGGGACGCTGGTGCGAACGAGGTCCCCGCTCACCGCCCCGCCGACGGTCGGAGCCGGCCTCGTTCGATCACGCCGATCACGTGAGGAGCGACCATGACCATGTCGAGTGGTCCGGCACCGCGCACCGGGCCGGAGCCCGTCCCCGGCGAGGTGGCCCCGGACCCGGCGGGCGACGACACCGCGCGGGCCCTGGCGATCCTCGGGCGTTCGTGGACGTGGATCCTGGGGTCGGCGATCGCGACGCTCGTGCCGGGCGTCCTGGTACTGGTCTGGCCGGACGAGACACTCCACGTGCTCGCCGTCCTCATCGGCCTGTACCTGCTCGTGACCGGGGCCTTCCGGTTCGTTTCGTCCTTCGGCCGGCACGAGCACGGCGAGCGGCTCGGCGGGCTTCTGGTCGCGGTGTTGTACGTACTGGCCGGAGTGCTGTGCCTGCGGAACCCGTTGCAGACCATCACCGCTCTCTCGCTGATCGTCGGGATCGTCTGGCTGGTGTCCGGCGTGGTCGCCCTCCACACGGCCCTCGCCGCCAAGGACCTGCCCCACCGCGGCTTCGTCCTCGCCGCCGCGGTGATCAGCATCGTCGCCGGGATCGTCGTGCTGGCCCTGCCCACCGAGTCGGCCCGCGCCCTGACACGCTTGCTCGGTCTGTGGCTGGTCCTGCTCGGCGTGTTCGAGGCAGTGGTCGCCTTCGCGTGGCGAGCGGCGGTCCGCAGGGCGGTCGCCCCGGCATCGGGCGGCCCCGCCGAGACCGCCTGACGGTCCACTCGGTGCGGAGCCCGGCGGCTCGAGAAGTCGATGCGGATCCGCGTTCCTCCGGGACGGGCCCGCCCAGGGCAGGTGGTTGGCCGGCGCCGTCCGGGCGCCGCGGCCTCAGTCGTCCGGCGGGTGCGGGTCCTGGCCCCGGTGGCCGGTCGTGGGGCAGCGTCGTTTGCGGCGTTCGAGGTGCAGGCGGCCGACGACCGCTCCGAGGTGGACGACCACGCCGACCGCCACCAGCCAGGACAGGATGATCATGACGACGCCGATGGGGCCGTACACCTCCTCGTTGGTCACGATCGCCGAGGAGAAGTAGAGGGCGGAGAAGACGCCCAGGCCCACCCAGCAGACACCGGTGGCGACCGCCGCCGGGAGCAGGGTGCGCCACCGGACGGCTCCCGCCAGCAGCACGTGCATGCTCCACCACCAGAAGAGCGTCGCCATGGCGAGGCCGCACAGGGCCTGCAGCAGCAGCCCGCCGAGTGCTCTGCCGAGGGCGGCCTGCGCCACGCCGTAGGCGAGCAGTGAGGCGAGCCAGTAGAGCTGTGCCACGATGTCCCGCCATCCACGGACGGGAACGTCGAACACCTCCTGGTACCAGCTCTGCAGGACGCCGGCGGTGGCCACGGCCCCCAGGACCAGCAGGAAGGCGCTGGTGACCGTGAGTGTCCCCGTGCCTTGGCCGGGTGAGAAGAGGGACGCCACAGCCTGCGCGGCCTGCTGGTTCAGGCCCAGCCAGTTGGCGAGCACCGCGGAAGCGTCCCGGCCGGCCGTCGCGGTGACGACGATGAGGAAGGGAAAGAAGCACATCATGGCGAGGGCGGCCAGCTGGAACGAGTGGCCGAAGAAGTCGAGCGCGTTGAGCCGACTCCAGAGCTTGCCCACCCCGCCCGTTCCGATGCGCTGGATCACCGTCGAGCGCCTCCGCTCGAGGCGCATCGCCCATGCGAACTGGCGCCGACGTCTCCAGTTCGGAGTACGAGGCGTCCTGCCGCGGTCTGTCATGGATCGAGTGAACCCGCTCCGTGCCACAGCCGCAGCACGGGGCGCCCTGGGAATCGAGTGAACGCTCACGGCGGCCCGGGCGGGCGCGTGCGGCCAGCGGGCGCCGGGAGCGACGGGGCTGCCGCGGCCAGGCGCGGAACGGGGCCGGTCCTCAGCCGGCACTCACACTCACCCGCCCCGGGTGAGGCCGCCCGGGCCTTGCCGTGGGCACGCTGAGACCGGCACGCCTGCCGGGCGCGCACCCGGGACGGAGAAGAGACATGAGCGAGCAGACGTACCTCGCGTACGACTTTCCGCTGTTGAGCGCCTTCTGGACGATGTTGTGGTTCTTCCTCTGGATCCTGTGGTTCGTCCTGCTCTTCCGGATCGTCGTCGACATCTTCCGTGACGACTCCCTGAGCGGCTGGGCCAAGGCCGGCTGGCTCGTGTTCGTCTGCGTCCTGCCCTTCCTGGGCGTGTTCGTCTACGTGATCGCCCGCGGCAGGAACATGGGCCGCCGGGAGATCGAACAGGCGCGCGCTCAGCAGCAGGAGTTCGAGAGCTACGTACGGGAGACCGCCAAGGGCGGCGAAGGGCGGCCCAGCAGCGTCGACGAACTCGCCAGGCTGTCCGAGATCCGCGCCCGTGGCGACATCACGGACGACGAGTTCCGCAGGGCGAAGGAACTGGTCCTGACCGGCTCGGGTGCCGCGGAGCGCCCGGCCGGCGGCACCCCCACCTCCGGTCGCTGAACACCGCCGGACGACCACCCACTGGACGACAGGACACCGAAAGAAGAGGTGAAGAGGATGGCTGGCACACAGCCCGCACGCGCGCGCACGGCCAAGCAGGAGTGGGCCACCGGCCTGATGGCCTTCGCAGCCGTCATGCTCATGATCGCCGGAATACTGGACATCATGAGAGGCATCGCGGCGATCCTCGAGGACGAGGTCTTCCTGACGACCCGGAACTACATCTTCGCGTTCGACCTGACCGGCTGGGGCTGGATCCACCTGGCCCTCGGTGTGGTTGCCGTGATCGTCAGTCTCGGGCTGTTCCAGGCGTCGACCTGGGCCCGGGTCGCCGGCGTGGCCATAGCCGGACTCGTCATCATCGCCAACTTCCTCTCCCTGCCGTACTACCCGGTCTGGTCGATCGTGATGATCGCCATCTCGGCGTTCATCGTCTGGGCCCTGTGCGTGGCACGGAAGGAGGAGTCCTTCGACCCGTTCGAGCGCACGCCGCGCGGCGTGTGACGTCGGCTCGGACGGCGAGGACGGGACACCGTGGTGCCCCATGGGCGCCGCCGACGCTGCTAGGGCGTGTTTCGAAAGTAGCGTCGTCTGCCCGAAGGGCAGGCCCGGCGGCGTCCGGTGCGTGCGATCGCAAGGCGGAGGGTCGCCCCGATACTGGTTGTATCGGGGCGAGCCCGACAACGCGGCGAGCGTGCGTGCCAGGCGTCGCCGGGCAGACGGGACTTTGGGAACACGCCCTACGCGCCGGGCAGGCGCCCGGGACGTCCTGCCTGCCCGGCGCCCCTGCGGGAGGGCGCGGGCCGCCGGACCGTCGGTCCGGGCCGAGGAAGCCGGCCTGCCGACGATGGCCGGCGACGGCGCCCCAGTCCCTGGTCAGGAGGTCGCGGCGCGGCACGCCCCGCCCTTCGCGGAGATCCCCGCCGGCACCCGCGACCACCACGCCCTCGATCCCGGCTCGAAGGAATACCGGCCGACCACGTCGACGTCGCACGCACCGTGAGAGGCGGGCGACGTCCTCGTCGCGGACGTCGAAGCCGTCCGCGCGCGGCTGGGTGGCCGCGGCGTCCTTGTCACCTGACGCGCTCCGCCGAACGCTCCCCCCGTACACCCTTGCGCTCGCGTGCGCTCCGCGTGTCCCGGGCATCGCATTCCTCGACCGACCGTCGAGCGGGGAGGTGCGCGTGCACGGACCGGCTTCGCCCGGCTGGCTGCTGGTCGCGTTGTGTGCGGCGACCGGCGCGTACTGTCTGCTGCGGATGCGCAGCGGCGACGAGGAGCAGCGCCGGGCCGCGGGCGGCGAGGCGCTCATGGGGTTCGGGATGGCCGTGATGGCCGTGCCCACGGCGGCGTTCACCCCGCCGGAGTGGGCCTGGCCGGCGTATGCGGCGGTCTTCGGCGCGGCGGCGCTGCGGGCCCTGTGGGCGGCCCGCTCCAGCGCCCACCATCTGCACCACCTGGTCGGGGCCTCGGCCATGGTCTACATGGCGGTCGTGATGGCCGCCTCGCCCGGACCCGGGCACGGACACGGCGCCGCCGACGTCCCGCTGCTGACGGGCGTGCTGCTGCTGTACTTCGCCGGATACGTCCTCGTCTCCGGAGTCCGGCTGCTGCCCGTGGCCGGAACGGCGGGCAGTGCCGTCGCGTGGAGCGATCGGCCCGAACTGGCGCGGGCGTGCCGTCTGTCGATGGGGATCGGCATGCTCGCGATGCTGCTGACCATGTGAACCCATGTGATCCCATGGAGCCTGACCGGCAGGTGTCGTGGTCTGCGTCACTTGCCGCGACAAGCCGTACCCCTGAGCGCTACGCCGCTCATAGGGTGCTGCCCATGATGGTCCCCGCGGTCCTGCTGCTGCTCGGCGCCCTGACCGCCTTCGTCGGCCCCCGGCTGCTCGCGCGGGCCGACTGGCCGGACCGTGAACCGGTGGTCGCGCTGTGGGCGTGGCAGTGCGTGGTGGCGGCGATGCTGCTGTGCTGCGCGCTCTCCATGACGCTCAGCGCGGCGGCGGCCTGGCAGGCGGTGCGCGGGCATGTCTTCGCGCCGGCGCCGCGCGCGGTGGTGGAGGCCTACGCGCTGAGCGCGACGGGCCCTTGGGCCGCGGCGACCGCGGTGGCGCTGGCGAGCGCCGGACTGTGGAGCGGGGCGATGCTCGTACGGGAGATCGTCCGGGCCCGGGCCCGGCGTCGGCACCGGCGGGCCGAACTGCGGCTGCGAGCACCGCTGTTGCCGGGTGAGGAGTCGGCGACCGGACGGCTCGTGGTGCTGGAGGACGAGCGGCCCGACGCCTGGTGGCTGGCGGGCGGGACGCCCCGACTGGTGGTCAGCACCGCCGCGTTGCGCCGACTCAAGGGGCGTCAGCTCGACGCGGTCCTCGCGCACGAGCAGGGGCACGCCCAGGCGCGGCACGACTGGCTGCTGCACTGTTCCGCGGCGCTGGCCAACGGCTTCCCGCAGGTGCCGGTGTTCGCCGCGTTCCGCGACGAGATGCACCGACTGGTCGAACTCGCCGCCGACGACATGGCCTCCCGCCGCTTCGGCCGGCTGACCACCGCGCTCGCGCTGGTGGAACTCAACGAGGACCGGGGCGTGTTCGGCCCCTCCCCCACTCCGCAGGCCCACGTTCCGCAGCGCGTGCACCGTCTGCTCACGCCCCCGGACCGGCTCACGGCGGCCCGCAGACTGCGGCTGACGGCCGCGGCCGCGCTGATCCCGGTGATCCCGGTGCTGGTGACGCTGGTGCCGGGCCTACGGGCGCTCGGCTGACCGCAGGCGGGCCGGAAGTCGCCCCCGGGTTGGCTTCGGATCCCGCAGTTCGGCAAGGATCACTTCATGCACAACCTGTCCGTCGACTCCCCGCCCACCGCGTCGCCCTGTCGCACGGCCGTCCGCGCCGGCCTGGTCCTGGGACTGTGCTCCGTCCTCCTCCTGGTCCTGGTCGCGGCCGAGTGGCACCCCCTGATCTCCGTCGACGGCGACGTCTCGCGCACGACCCACCGCTGGGCCGTCGCCGACCCCGACGTCACCCAGGTCTGCCGCGTCCTCACCGACTGGGTCTGGGACCCGCTGACGATGCGCCTGCTGTGCGCGGCGGTCGCCCTCTGGCTGGTGTGGCGGCGCTCGGCCTGGTGGACGGCCGCGTGGCTGGTCACCACGTCGGCCGTGGGCACACTCCTCCAACAGGGCGTCAAGGCCGCTGTCGGCCGCGAACGCCCCGTCTGGCCCGACCCCGTCGACTCCGCCCACTACGCGGCCTACCCCTCCGGCCACGCCCTGACGGCGACGGTGGTCCTCGGCCTCCTCCTGTGGCTCCTGTACCGCCACGGCCCCGACCCCGTCGTATGGCGTACGGCGGTCGCGCTGGCCGTCGTCTCCGTGGTGGGCGTGGGACTGACCCGGATCTGGCTGGGCGTCCACTGGCCGTCGGACGTCCTGGGCGGCTGGCTCATGGGGACGATGCTGGTGGCCCTGGCGATCGCGGCCCATCTTCGGTGGCGACCATGAGCGGTGCCGCGGCGGCGGTGTGCCCGCGTCGGCCGGACGGCGCCTTCCGGGCGGGGCGCAGGTGTGTCCTGCCCGTCCGCCGACCGAGGACGAGGCCCGTCGAGGGCCGAAGCGGGGGTCCGGGGACGGCAGTTCCCGGAACAAGGCCCGCACCAGCACGACGGCGTCCGGGAGGGCGCCTTCGTCCGTGTGCTCTGTGACGCCGATCTTCCTCTCTTCTGGAACGTCGACGCGCCGCGTCCGTAAGATCCACCGCATGACTGCCGCCGTGCTGTTCGACTTCTCCGGGACCCTCTTCCGGGTCGAGTCCACCGAGTCCTGGCTGCGTGCCGTGCTCGACGCGGCGGGCGTCGCGCTGCCCGAGGCGGAGGTCGTCGAGACGGCGCGGGCGCTGGAGACGGCCGGGGCGTTGCCGGGCGGGGCTGCTCCCCTGCGGGTGCCGCGGGAACTGGCCGGTCTGTGGCCGGTGCGGGACCAGAGCGCGCAGTTGCACCGGGCCACGTACACCGGCCTCTCCCGTCAGGTGCCCCTGCCCGACCCGGGCCTCCACGACGCGCTGTACGACCGGCACATGACGCCGGCCGCCTGGGGCCCGTACCCCGACGCCTTCGCTGTACTGAGCGCGCTGCGTGAGCGTGGGATCCGGGTGGGCGTGGTGAGCAACATCGGCTGGGATCTGCGGCCGGTGTTCCGTGAGCACGGCTTCGACCCGTTGGTCGACGCGTACGTGCTGTCGTACGAGTACGGAGTGCAGAAGCCGGATCCGCGGCTGTTCGCGACGGCGTGCGAGGCGCTCGGCGCCGATCCGCGGTCGACACTGATGGTGGGCGACAGCCGGGATGCGGACGGCGGGGCGGCGGCGCTGGGCTGCGCGGTGCACTTCGTGGACCATCTGCCGGCGGCCGAACGACCCGACGGGCTGCGGCCGGTGCTGGATCTGGTGGGCCTGGCGGGCTGAGTCCGGGGGTGGCTCGCTTCCGCGATGCCGCGGTCTGGCGATTCGGCAGTGCGCGATTGGGCGGTTTCGCGATCGGAAGCGGAATCCCGGACGACAGGAAAGGAGCCTCAGGCCACCAATAGGGGGAATGCGCGCCCACTCTGGACGATCCCCCGCGTCGCCCAGAGCAGGCGGCGCCCGGCACGACTCCGAACGGAACGGATCGGACCGGGATGCGCTGAGTATAGTTGGCTGGCAGCCAGTCAACGCAGGAGTTACAGGATGTCCCCGCGCAGCGCCTCGGTCAATGAAGAATTGCGGCGCCGTTCCCGGGAGCGGCTCCTGCAGGCCGCGGTCGAGTTGGTGAGCGAGCGCGGGTACGACGCGACGACGCTCGGTGACATCACGGACCGGGCGGGCTCGGCACGCGGGCTGGTGTCGTACTACTTCCCCGGCAAGCGCCAGCTGGTGCAGTCGGCCGTGCACCGGCTGATGCACCGCACGCTGGAGGAGGTCCTGGAACGGGAGCCGCGCACCGAGGACGGCCGGGAGCGGATGGCGCGGGCCATCGACGCGATCCTGGGGCTGGCCCGGGACCGGACGGTGCTCATGCGCCAGCACATGGCGGGGCTGCTCCAGGCGGAGGGCTTCGTGCAGTGTCCGGAGCAGCAGCGGCTGGCCGAGCTGCTGCGGGACACGGTGGTCCGGCACGGCTCACGAGACGTCGACGCCGACTACCCGATGCTGCGCGCCCTGCTGATGGGGTCCGTCTACGCGATGGTGCTGCCCAACGTGGGCATGCCGATCGCGCCCGTGCGCGCCGAGTTGTTCGCGCGCTACCGGCTCGACTGGAACCTGGGCGTCCCGCCGGGCGCCGAGGCGCCCGGCGGGAGCTGTGACACGGACCTGTCGCGGTTCTTCGCGACAGAGCTGCCGGTCGGTGATCAGTCGAAGTAGTCCGGCTGGGTCTGGACGTTCAGCTCACGCAGCCGGACGTACTTGGCCGGATCCGTGCGCCGGTCGTTGAGCTTCAGCACGTCGAAGCCCTTGGCGATGTCGTTCGAGTAGATGTAGCCGTTGTAGTAGTACGCCGACCAGGAGCCGGCGGTGGTCAGCTTCTCGGTGTCCACCGGGCCGCGCTCGAAGTAGGCGATCTCCTTCGGGTGGGCGGAGTCGGTGAAGTCCCAGACGGAGACGCCGCCCTGGTACCAGGCCTGGACCATGAGGTCCCTGCCCCTGACCGGGATCAGCGAGCCGTTGTGCGCCACGCAGACCTCGACGTCCGCCTGATGCCGGTCGATCTTGAAGTAGCTGCGGAAGACGAGCTTGCGGTGGTCGCCCTTGCCGACGATGTCGTAGATGCCGTCGGCACCCCTGTTCGGGCCGGTCTCCGCGTTGCAGGTGGCCGCGCCGCCGCCGCCCAGCTCGTCGGTGAAGACGACCTTGTTCGCCTTCTGGTTGAAGGTCGCCGAGTGCCAGAACGCGAAGTTCACGTTGTCCTGGACCTGGTCGATGACCTTCGGGTTCTCCGGGTCCTTGATGGAGAACAGGATGCCGTCGCCCATGCAGGCTCCGGCCGCCAGGTCCTTCTCCGGGAGCACCGTGATGTCGTGGCATCCGGTGGTCTTGGAGACGCCCGGGTTGGTGGGCCCGCCCGGGTTGCCGCCGCCGTCCGGTCCCTCACCGGGGAACAGCACGGGGAAGTTCACGATCGCGGCCTTCTCGGGCGCGTTCCGCGGCACCTTGATGATCGAGATGCCGTCGTGCGGGGGCTGGCAGTCGGGGTAGGCCGCGTTGGGCGAGTACGAGGAGACGTACACGTAGACGTTCTTGCGCTCCGGCACCAGCGTGTGGGTGTGCGAGCCGCAGGCGGTCTCGACGGCGGCGACGTACTTCGGGTTCCTCTTGTCGCTGATGTCGAAGATCTTCATGCCCTCCCAGGAGGACTTCTCGGTCGCGGGCTGCGTGGTGCTGTTGCAACTGCTGTCGCTGCGCGAGGAGTCGGTGGAGAGGAAGAGCAGGTTTCCGGAGACGGAGATGTCGTTCTGCGAGCCGGGGCAGAGCACCTCGGCGACGGACTTGGGGGCCTTCGGGTTGCTGATGTCGAAGACGCGGAAGCCGTCGTAGTTGCCGGCGAAGGCGTACTTCCCCTGGAAGGCCAGGTCCGAGTTGGTGCCCTTCAGGGCCTCCTTCGGGATGTTGGCGACGTGTTGGACGTTGGCGGAGTGGACGATCTCGTCCTTGCCGGGTAACTGGCCCTCGGCGATCGCCTCGGCCACCTCGGCCCGCACGCCTTGGGAGACTTCGCGCTCCACGGCCGGGCCGTCCCCCGGGTCGGGGGTCGCGGCCGCCGGGACAGCCGTGAGGAGCGTGGCCAGGAGCCCGGCACAGGCCGCGGCGACTCCCAGGCGTCTGCGCCGCGTTCGGGGATCGTTCAACAGGGTCACTGCGTCCTCCCTTGTTGCCGTTCACAGGGAACGGTTCACGGTCCTCCGAAGTATCGTCTTCATCATGCACAGATCAACAGTCGGCAACACACTCGTCATGAATGTTTTTGATCAGTGGCGCACAGACTCGTGTTAGGCCGGTCCACGTTCCGGTCAGGTCCGCACAGGTCGTCAACCCGGCTCCATCAGGAGGTCGTTGTGCTCTTCCGCCGCGCGCCCCTTGTCACCGCCTCGCTGCTCGTGCTCGCCCTCGGGGGCTGTGACTCCGGGTCGGACGACACCAAGTCGGATGCGGCGAGCGGCCCATCGGTGATCGCACCGGGCATGCCGGGCGAGGAGAACCGGACACTGTCCGCCGAGGACGCGGCCGAACAGCGCGCCGAGGACGACACCCCGAACTCGGCGGACGTCTCCTTCGCCCGCATGATGATCGAGCACCACGCCCAGGCCCTGGAGATGACCGGACTGGCCCCGAAACAGGCCGAGTCCGCGCAGGTGAAGGCCCTCGCCTCACGGATCTCCGCCGCACAGGGGCCGGAGATCGAGGCGATGAGGAGCTGGCTGACGACCCACGCCAAGGGCGGCGAGAGCGGGGCGAGCGGTGGGCACGACCACGCCGCGATGCCCGGGATGGCCACCGAGGCGCAGCTGAAGAAGCTGCGGACGGCTCGCGGCAAGGCCTTCGACGAGCTGTTCCTCACCCTGATGATCACCCATCACGAGGGCGCCCTCACCATGGCCGCGGACGTGAAGGCGCAGGGGAACAACATCCGCATCGAGGAGATGGCGGACGACGTGGTGGCGGAGCAGACGGCGGAGATCACGCGGATGCGGAGGATGTTGTGAGCGGGCCGAGCGCGCAGCGGACGTAGCGTGACCGCATGGTCACTCTTCGCTCGAACGGTCCCGCGGCCGCAGATGGCGCACCGCACCCTGTCAGCGCGACGGCGGCGGTGCGATGCTGGAAGAACCAGCGCTCTCCTGCGCCTGCCGGGGTAAGGAGTTCGGCCGTGCTGCGTGTCGCCGTCGTCGGCTCCGGGCCGAGTGGGGTCTACAGCGCCCAGAGCCTCGTCCAGCAGGACTCCGAGGTGCTCGTCGACGTCCTGGACCGGCTGCCGTGCCCGTACGGGCTGGTGCGCTACGGCGTCGCCCCGGACCACGAGAAGATCAAGTCGCTCCAGCAGAACCTGCGGACGGTGCTGGAGCACGAGCGGGTGCGCTTCCTCGGCGGAGTACGGGTCGGCGCGGACGGGGTGCCCGTCGAGCGGCTGCGGGAGCTGTACCACGCGGTCGTGTACTGCGTGGGCGCCGCGACGGACCGCCACCTGGGGATCCCGGGCGAAAACCTCCCGGGCAGCTGGTCGGCGACCCAGTTCGTGGCCTGGTACAGCGCCCACCCGGACGCCGTCACCGACCGCTTCCTGTCCGGCGCGCGTACGGCCGTGGTGATCGGCGTGGGGAACGTCGCCGTGGACGTCACCCGGATCCTGGCGCGCGGCGCGGCGGAGCTGAGCCCCACCGACATGCCACAGGCCGCGCTGAGCGCGCTGGCCGCGAGCGAGGTGACCGAGATCCACATGGTGGGGCGCCGCGGGCCGTCCCAGGCCCGCTTCACCACCAAGGAGTTGCGCGAGCTGGGCGCCCTGCCGGACACCGACGTGCTGGTGGACGAGGCGGAGCTGGCCCTGGACCCGGCATACACCGACCCGTCCGCGCTGCCGGCGGCGCTGCGCCGCAACGTGGAAGTACTGCGCGGCTGGGCGGCCACGCCGCCCCGGGGCCTACGGCGCCGGATCCACCTGCGCTTCTTCCTGCGGCCCGTCGAACTGTCGGCCGGCGGCGGCCGGGTGCGGGCGGTGCGCTTCGAGCGGACCGCCCCGGACGGGCGCGGCGGAGTGAGGGGGACCGGCCGGTACGAGGACGTCGAGACACAGTTGGTGCTGCGGTCGGTGGGCTATCGCGGAGTGCCGCTGGAGGGGCTGCCGTTCGACGCGGAACGGGGCACGGTTCCCCATCTCGCCGGGCGGGTGCTGCGCGAGGGCGTGGTCGCGCCGGGCGAGTACGTGGCCGGCTGGATCAAGCGGGGCCCGACCGGTGTCATCGGCACCAACCGGCCGTGCGCGAAGGAGACGGTGACCTCCCTGCTGGAGGACGCCCCCGCCCTCGTACGACGGGAGCTGCCCGGTGATCCGCTGCCGCTGCTGCGGGAAGCGGGGGTGGAGCCGGTCGAGTGGGCGGGGTGGCAGGCGATCGAGCGGGCGGAGGCGGAGCTCGGGGCCTCGCTGGGGCGGAGTGTGGTGAAGCTTCCGGACTGGGCGTCGCTGCGGGCGGCGGCGAGCCGGGCGGAGGCAGGTGTACGGGACACGCAACGGCAACATCCGTGAAATCAACAAACTGTTCAAGGCTCGTACGGTCTCGTGCTGTCCGGATGTCGCCTGCCGTGCGGATGCCGCCCGCCGCTCGGGCGCCGCCGCTTGTCCCCCGCCGCCTTCTCCGTCCCCCGCCGCTCTGGAGTGCCCATGGCCACGACCGCGCCCGTTCATCCCGTCGACGAGGTGCCACCCGCCCGCCAGTTGGCCGTCTTCGGTCTGCAGCATGTGCTCGCGATGTACGCGGGCGCGGTGGCCGTGCCGCTGATCGTGGGCGGCGCGATGAAGCTGTCGCCCGCCGACCTGGCGTATCTGATCACGGCGGACCTGCTGATCTGCGGTGTCGCCACGCTCATCCAGTGCGTGGGTTTCTGGCGCTTCGGGGCGCGGCTGCCGATCATGCAGGGCTGTACGTTCGCGGCCGTGTCGCCCATGGTGCTGATCGGGACGACGGGCGGGGGACTGCCCGCGATCTACGGCTCGGTGATCGTCGCGGGGCTCGCGATCGTGCTGCTCGCGCCCGTGTTCGGCCGACTGCTCAGATTCTTCCCGCCGCTCGTCACGGGCACGGTGATCCTGGTCATCGGCCTGTCGCTGCTGCCGGTCGCGGGCAACTGGGCCGCCGGCGGGGCCGGTTCGGCGGACTTCGGGGAGCCGAAGAACATCGCGCTCGCCGCGTTCGTGCTGTTGGTCGTGCTGGGCGTGCAACGGTTCGCACCGGCTTTCCTGAGCCGGATCGCGGTGCTGATCGGCATCGCGGTGGGCCTGGCGGTGGCCGTCCCCTTCGGCTTCACGGACTTCGGCGGGGTCCGGGACGCCGACTGGCTCGGGATCAGTACGCCGTTCCACTTCGGAGCGCCGGCCTTCGAGGCGTCGGCGATCGTCTCGATGCTGGTGGTGGCGCTGGTGACGATGACCGAGACGACCGGTGACCTGATCGCGGTCGGCGAGATGACCGGCCGCAGGGTCGAGCCGCGCGCGCTCTCGGACGGCCTGCGCGCCGACGGCCTGTCCACCGTCCTCGGCGGTGTGTTCAACACCTTCCCGTACACGGCGTACGCGCAGAACGTGGGCCTCGTGGGCATGACGCGGGTGCGCAGCCGCTGGGTCGTCGCCGCTGCCGGAGGCATCCTCGTCCTGCTCGGACTGCTGCCCAAGCTGGGCGCGGTGGTCGCGGCCGTCCCGGCGCCGGTGCTGGGCGGCGCGGGGCTGGTGATGTTCGGGACGGTCGCGGCGAGCGGCCTCAGGACCCTGGCCGAGGTCGACTTCAAGGGCAACCACCAGCTGACCGTGGTGGCCGTGTCGGTGGCGATCGGCATGCTGCCGGTCGGTGTGCCGACGGTCTACGAGAAGTTCCCGGACTGGTTCCAGACGGTGATGAACAGCGGGATCAGCGCGGGCTGTGTGACCGCGGTCGGCTTGAACCTGCTCTTCAACCACCTTCCCGCGAAAGGTGGTTCGGGCGCCGCGGCGGCCGGCGGCGTCGGGGAGGGTGTCGAGAAGTCCCGGGACGACAGCGCCTGAGAGTCTCTTCGCGGGCCGTTCAGTCGAGCAGCGCGGTGTCCTCGGGCGAGCGCCGGTAGACGCCGTCCTGCCGGTCGAGGTGGTGCAGGTCGACGAGGTAGCGGCGCAGAGTCACATGGTCGACCGCGGAGCCCTCGCACCAGGCGCGCAGCCGGTCGTTGACCTCCTGCTCGGAGTACTCCCGGCCCGGCTCGAAGCTGCGTTCCGCGAGATGGCGCAGGACGACCTTCTTGCGCTCCCACTGGGCCGGCAGCCGCACCAGCCGCCCCTCGCGCACGAACGTCCGCAGCAGCGTCTCGATCTGCTCGTCCCCCGACCCGTGGTCCTCCGGCGGCCCGGACACGGCCGCAGCGCGGGCCAGGCCGCGGAAGTGGTCGTACGACACCACGAGCCCGCCGCCGTGTGACACGAGGACCTCGCGGTCCTCGAGCCGGCGCAGCGCGCCGAGGGCGTCCTTGGCCGAGAGCCCGGTCCGCTCGGCGACCTCGGTGGCGTTCCTGGCGCCCAGCGCCACGGCGGCGAAGGCGCGCACCCGGGTCTCGTCGGCGAACAGCCTCACCACGTCGTCGGACGTCATGCTCATCTCTCCATCCCTGGGGACAGGGTCTCGATCTCGACGACGCTACCTTCCGCCCCCATGGGCTGCTCGGCATTTTCCCCGTGCGGCCCGCGGGCCGCACGTGGCCGACAGCTGACGGATCAGCTCGTGGTGCAGGCGGTGCCGTTGAGCGTGAAGGCGCCGGGCGCCGCGCTGTTGCCCGTGTGGTTCGCCTGGTAGCCGATGGTGACGCTCGCGTTCGGTGCGAGTGTGCCGTTGTACGTCGCGTTGGTGGCGGTCACCGCGCCGGAGGCGGGCGTGTAGGTGGCGCCCCAGCCGTTGGTGATGGTCTGTCCGGCGGGCAGGGTGAAGCCGAGTCGCCAGCCGTTCAGCGTGGTGGTGCCGGTGTTGGTGAGGGTCACCGAGGCGGTCAGGCCGGTGCTCCACGCGTTGGTGGACACGGTCACCCTGCAGGGGCCCGCGGGGGGCTGAGGCGTGGGGTTGCCCGAGTCGAGGCCGAAGAAGGTGATCACGCGGGAGGCCATGCCCCAGGCGTACAGGTTGTGTCCGACGCCCTGGAGGCTGATGGCCTCGACGGGGGCCTGGTCACCGGTGCCGCCGTAGCGGGTGCGGGTCCAGCCGGACTGCGGCGAGTCGGTGGCGGCCGGGGTCTGGCCGAGCCCCCGGACGTTGGTCCACTGCTTGATCTCCTCGCCGAAGTTGGGGTAGCGCAGCACGTCGTCCTCGGTGCCGTGCCACACCTGCATGCGCGGCCGGGGCCCGGTGTAGCCGGGGTAGGCACCGCGCACGACGTCGCCCCACTGCTGCGGGGTGCGGATCACCGTGCCGCCGGAGCAGGCGCTGTTCCACTCGGAGCCGTCGGTGGTGGCGAAGCAGCCGAAGGGCACCCCGGCGAACGCGGCGCCCGCCGCGAACACGTCCGGGTAGTCGCCGAGCAGGACGTTGGTCATCATCGCCCCGGAGGAGATGCCGGTGGCGAACACGCGTGAGGTGTCGGCGGAGTACGTCGTCGTCACCCAGTCGATCATCGACTTGATGCCGACGGGGTCGCTGCCGCCGCCGCGTCGGAGCGCCTGGGGCGAGGAGACGTCGAAGCACTTGCTGCTGCGGGTGACGGACGGGTAGACGATCACGAATCCGTGGCGGTCGGCGAGCTGGGAGTACTCGGTTCCCGAGTACATGGCGGGGCCGGAGCCGCCGCACCAGTGCACGGCGACGAGGACGGCCGGGTGCGCGGTGACGTTGGCCGGCACGTACACGTACATCTGCAGGTTGCTGGGGTTGGCGCCGAAGCCGGTGACCTCGGTGAGGGTGGCGGCGGGGACCGCCGCCTCGGTGGTCCGGGCGCGGGCGGAGGCGGTGGGGGCGGCGAGCAGGGCGCCGGTGAGTAACAGCACCAGTGCCGCGAGCGCCGAACGCAGCGCTCTCCTGGGGGAGTCGAGGGTGAACACGCTGGTCCCTTCTGATGGCGGCTCGGGGGACGTCGTACGCGGAGGGTGGGCTCAGCGGGCGGAGCTCGTCCGGGTCAGCAGGCTCAGACGCCTCAGCAGTCGGGAGTGGTCGCCGCTCGCCGCGGGGTCCTTGCCCTCCGCACGCATGGTGGCATGCACATGCCGTCCATGGAAGCGCTCCCACACCCCTGCTCGGGAAGCCCTTGCCGGTCAGCCGGTGTGGCTGAATGTCTTCTGCGCAAAGCGTTGACTAGAAAGCGCTTGCCCCCTACGTTCCGTTCAGCAGTGTGGACGAGCCGCTCAGTCTGATCCCCAGAATGCCGCACTGCTGGTGCAACGAGTTCAACATGGCGTACATCGATCACATATACGATCTCCCCCGCCCTTTCGAAGGGACGCACCCGCATGCGTACAGGCCCCCCACGTACACAGGCGCAAAGGTCCGCTCTGGTGGCGACGGCCGCCGCTCTCGCCACTGCGGCGGTTCTCGCCCTCCCCCAGCAGGCCGGCGCCGCCGAGAGCGCGCCGGTCGGATTCGGCGCCGGGACGACCGGCGGCGGTGGCGCCACGGCGGTCACGGTGTCGACGCTCGCCGCCTTCAGGACGGCCGTCACCGGGAACGCGGCCAAGGTCGTGAAGGTCAACGGCCTGATCACCCTGAGCGGTCAGGTCGACGTCGGGTCCAACACCACGGTCCTCGGCGTCGGCTCGTCCTCCGGGTTCACCGGTGGCGGGCTGCGGCTGAAGAAGGTCACGAACGTCGTCATCCGCAACCTGAACATCAGCAAGCCGCTCGCACCGGCCGACGGTGTCACGGTCGAGGCGTCGACGAAGGTGTGGATCGACCACAACTCCTTCTCGGCGGACCGCGATCACGACAAGGACTACTACGACGGTCTGCTGGACATCAACCACGGCTCCGACAACGTGACGGTGTCCTGGAACACCTTCAAGGACCACTTCAAGGGTTCGCTCGTCGGCCACAGCGACAACAACGCCGGTGAGGACACGGGTCACTTGAAGGTGACGTACCACCACAACCTGTTCAGCAACGTCTACTCGCGCATCCCGAGCCTGCGCTTCGGCACCGGGCACTTCTACGACAACTACGTCGTCGGCGCCGACACGGCCGTGCACTCGCGCATGGGCGCGCAGATGCTCGTGGAGAACAACGTCTTCCGCGGCACGAAGGTCGCGGTGACGACGAACCGCAGCAGCGACGTGGACGGTTACGCCAACCTGACCGGCAACGACCTCGGAGGAGCCGCCACCGAGGTGTCACGGGTCGGGACGTTCACGAAGCCGCCGTACAGCTACACCGCCGAGCCCGCCTCGTCCGTCGTCGCCTCGGTGACGTCCGGCGCGGGCGCCGGAAAGCTCTGACGATCCCCGCCCCCCACAGGAAGAAGGAATCGGGACATGACTTCTTCGGCACGTTCGCGCACCCGCGTGCGCGCGCTGACCGGCATGCTGGCCACTCTCGGCCTGTCGATTGGCATGATCACGACATTATCGGCCCCCGCGAACGCCGCCACCTGGCCCACCGCCAACGGCAGCCAGGCGGTCTCCTCGACCATCCCCGTCTCCGGCACCAAGGACTACGGGATGAAGCGTCTGTACGGCACCGGCGACCTGGGCAGCGGCAACCAGGACGAGGACCAGGGGCCGATCCTGGAGTTGGCCGACGGCGCCGTTCTGAAGAACGTCATCATCGGCGCCCCGGCCGCGGACGGCGTCCACTGCAAGGGCAGTTGCACGCTGCAGAACGTCTGGTGGGAGGACGTCGGCGAGGACGCCGCCACCTTCAAGGGCACCTCCTCGTCGAGCGTCTACACCGTCTACGGCGGGGGCGCGAAAGCCGCCAGCGACAAGGTGTTCCAGTTCAACGGCGCGGGCAAGCTGGTCGTCTCCAAGTTCGCCGTGCAGAACTTCGGCACCTTCGTCCGGTCGTGCGGCAACTGCAAGACACAGCACAAGCGGACGATCATCCTGAACACCATCGAGGTGACCTACCCGGGCGGCCGGATCGCGGGCATCAACACCAACTACGGCGACAGCGTGGCGCTGCGCAACATCACCGTCGTCGGTGACAGCAGCAAGAAGATCATCCCCTGCCAGAAGTACATAGGAAACAACACCGGTGCGGAGCCGACCACGAACGGCACCAGCGCCGACGGCACGTACTGCAACTACACGGCGGCCGACATCATCTACAAGTAGGCGACACGCGCCCGCAGGCCAGTACGTCCCTCTCCCCCCACGGACGGCCGGAGGAAGCGGCCCGCACCCGCTTCCTCCGGCCGTCAGGCGTGTTCCCGCCCGTGCACCGCCTCCGTCACCTCCCGCTGGTAGTCGGTGTAGGCGGCGCGCAGCGCGGCGCCGGGCCAGTCGGCGGGCAGGAGTTCGGGGGGCAGGACGGGGTCGGCGAGGAGGTGCCGTACCGCGGCCGCGAAGGCGGTGAAGCGGTCGGCGGGTCGCCGGGCCCGTGCGATGTGTGCGAGCAGGGCCCGGGCCGTGGCGGCCCACTCGTCCAACGGCCACAGGGCGGCGGCCAGTTCACGGTCCGGTGCGCCGGGGCGGGCGGTGAAGTACCGGGTGACGTCGCCGAGTTCGGCCGGCCAGGGGCGGAGCAGGGTGGCGGGGCGCAGCCACACGCCCTCGCGCAGTTCGGCGAGGCGCAGGCGGGTCAGCTCGGTGCGCAGCTCCGCGCGCTCGGCCGGACCGCGGCCGGTCGCCGTCACGACGGCCATCTCCCAGTCGCCGCCCCAGGGCCGGGTCGCCGGGTGGACGGCGTCGTCCTGCCGCCGCTGGCGCTCCAGCAGGCGGTCACTGAGGCCGTAGACGGCGCCGGCGCGCCGCAGATCACCGGCCGCCACCATCCGGCTGAGCGCCGCCCGCAGCGTGGACCCTCCGACGCCGAAGGGCTCCACCAACCGGACTAGGTCCTTCACCGGCAGCTCCGGCGGATGCGTGCCGAGCAGCAGGCTCAGCACGACCGACCGCGCCGACAAGGGCCGCAGCTCCGGCTCACCGGCCTCCGCCGACACGTTCCCGCGCATGATCCGTACTGTACGTCGCCCCCGTTGTTGCAGCATTGCTGCGACTGTCGGCATCGTGCAACATGGTCGGTATGACCTCGACCCTCGCGCAGTCGCCCGCCCCGGCTCCCACCACGCACGACGTCACCAACCAGCCCCCTCCGTCGACCCCGTACGACGCCTCCGACGACACCGCCCTGCTGGAGGGGCTGCGCCGGGAGGGCGCCGGGTGGGCGGAGGGAGACCTCCGCCGGCTCGGCCTGCTGGCCGGCGGCCCCGAACCGCAGGAGTGGGCCGAGCTGGCCAACCGGCACGAGCCCGAGCTGCGCACGCACGACCGGTACGGGCATCGCGTCGACGAGGTTGACTTCCATCCGGCCTGGCACGAGCTGATGCGGGTCGCCGTGGCGGAGGGGCTGGCCGCGGCGCCCTGGGCGGACGACCGGCCCGGGGCTCATGTCGCGAGGACCGCGGGCGGACTGGTGTGGGGGCACACGGAGGCGGGGCACGGCTGCCCGACGTCGATGACGTACGCCGCCGTCCCCGCGCTGCGACGGCAGCCGGACCTCGCGAAGGTGTACGAACCGCTGCTGACCAGCCGGGTGTACGAGCCGGGGCTGCGGGTGCCGACGGACAAGCGCGGGCTGCTCGCGGGCATGGGGATGACCGAGAAGCAGGGCGGCTCCGACGTGCGGACGAACACCACGACGGCCACGCCCACGGCGGAGGGCGGCGTGTACACCCTGCGCGGGCACAAGTGGTTCACCTCGGCACCGATGTGCGACGTCTTCCTGGTGCTGGCCCAGGCTCCCGGCGGCCTGTCGTGCTTCCTCGTGCCGCGGGTCCTGCCCGACGGCACCCGCAACACGTTCCGCATCCAGCGGTTGAAGGACAAGCTGGGCAACCGCTCCAACGCCTCCTCCGAGCCGGAGTTCGACGCAACGGTGGCCTGGCTGGTCGGGCCCGAGGGGCAGGGTGTGAAGACCATCATCGAGATGGTCAACTGCACCCGGCTGGACTGCGTGATGATGTCGGCGGCCCTGATGCGCAAGACGCTCGTCGAGGCGGGCCATCACGTGCGGCACCGCAGCGCGTTCGGGGCGCGGCTGCTGGACCAGCCGCTGATGCGCAACGTCCTCGCGGACCTGGCGCTGGAGTCGGAGGCCGCCACGACGCTCACGTTGCGGCTGGCCGGGGCGGCGGACCGGGCGGTGCGCGGGGACGCGGGCGAGGGGGCCTTCCGGCGGATCGCCACGGCCGTCGGCAAGTACTGGGTGACCAAGAGGGGTCCGGCCTTCACCGCGGAGGCCCTGGAATGCCTGGGCGGCAACGGCTACGTGGAGGACTCCGGCATGCCCCGGCACTACCGCGAGGCCCCCCTGCTGTCCATCTGGGAGGGTTCGGGCAATGTCAACGCCCTCGACGTGCTGCGGGCGTTGACCCGGGAGCCCGCCACCGCGGACGCCCTGTTCGGCGAACTCGCCCTCGCTCAGGGGGCGGACGCCCGGCTGGACGCGGCCGTCGGCCGGCTCAGGTCGCGCCTCGGCGAGGCGACCCAGGCCGGAGCCCGCCGTCTGGTGGAGCAGATGGCCCTCACTCTCCAGGCCTCCCTGCTGGTGCGGTACGCCCCGCCGGCCGTCGCCGACGCCTTCTGCGCGAGCCGCCTGGGCGGGGACTGGGGGTACGCCTTCGGCACGCTCCCGGACGGCGCGGACCTGGACGGGATCCTGGGCCGGGCACTGCCCGGGGGAGCCTGACCCCGTCCTGCCCCTCCCCCACCGGCGCGTCATGCGCAAGCCGAGCAGGCAGTGTGTCAGGAGTGTCCGTCGAGCAGCGCCTTCCCCAAGGAGGTGATCATGTGATGGACCGTTCTGCCCTGCCGATGTGCGGAGATCAGGCCGGCAGGCCCTCAGAGGAGGGGGACGCGGGCAGGCGCGGCGGCTCGGCCGCCTCACCCCCAAAGGCCCGCCGGCACCCCGTCGTGCGGGCCTCGCCGGAGGTACCCCGGCTCGCCCCCGGCTCGCCCGGGCCTCATCCCGCAGGCCTGCCCCACAGCGCGTCGAACCGCGCCCACTCCGTGTCCCACTGCTCCACACGCCGACGCTCCAGGCGCCCGCGCAGCACCCGGCCGCCCGCGAAGGGCACGGCTGCCGCGGCCACGCCCGCCAGGCCGCCGATCAGGGAGGCGCGTACGCGGGCCTGGGTGGCGGTGGTCGGCTCGGCGACCAGGCGGCCCTGGCGGTCCGTCCAGACCCTGACCTCGGTGCCGACGGCGCTGCCGGGAGCGACGCGCACCTGTCCGGTGTGGGTGGAGCCGTCGGGACCGGTCCAGCCGGCCTTGGCCCACACCTGGTCGCCGCTGGAGGCGCTGCCGTGCGCGGAGGCCTTGCCGGGGGCCCGTTCCGTCAGCTGCCCGGCGATGGGGCGCCACTCGACGCGTTCCCGGGCGAGCCCGTCCTCGACGGACCGGGCCGTCGCCCAGCCGGCCAGGACTCCCGCGAGAAGGGTCACCGCCCAGGCGCCGAGCAGCACCCAGGCCTCCACCGCGTCGGCGCGGCGTTTGAGCGGGTTGCGCCGCCAGCGCCACAGCCACACCTTCGGACCACGGAACGCCATCGCAGGCTTCCTCCTCATGAGCGCACGAACATCCCGGCCGCCCTCCCATACGCGGCAGGCGGGCCGGATGCTCAGGACGAGTCCTCCGTCCCGACGGTCCCACCGGCCCCACAAGGCGCGCACGGGTCCCGCCGAACGTGGCCGACATCATGCGCTCGCGCACCGCCATCGCCGCTGTGACCTGGGGCGATGCCGATTCCGGAGGTGACTGTCAGTGGCGGGGTGCAGACTGGCCGGTGTCTGGGACAAAGACGTCGCGGAGGTGACCGGAATGACAGAGGTACTGCTCGCCGTGGGCACGCGCAAAGGCCTGTTCATCGGGCGCAGGCGCACAGGCGCGTGGGAATTCGACGAATCCCCCTACTTCAACGCACAGGCGATCTACTCGATCTCCATCGACACCCGTGGCGACCGCCCTCGGCTCCTCGCCGGCGGGGACAGCGCGCACTGGGGCCCGTCGGTGTTCCACTCCGACGACCTCGGCCGGACCTGGGCCGAACCGGCCAAACCGGCCGTCAGGTTCCCCCAGGAGACGGGAGCCTCGCTGGAGCGGGTGTGGCAGCTGCACCCGGCGGCCGCGGAGCCGGACGTGGTGTACGCGGGTACGGAACCGGCCGCGCTGTACCGCTCCGAGGACCGCGGGGAGACCTTCGAGCTCGTCCGCCCGCTGTGGGAGCACCCCACGCGCTCGCAGTGGGTGCCGGGCGGCGGCGGTGAGGGCCTGCACACCGTACTCACCGACGCCCGCGACCCGCGGGCGGTGACGGTGGCGGTGTCGACGGCCGGCGTGTTCCGCACCACCGACGGCGGCGCGAGCTGGGCGCCGTCCAACTCCGGTGTCTCCGCGGTGTTCCTGCCGGACCCCAACCCCGAGTTCGGCCAGTGCGTGCACAAGGTCGCGCGGGACGCGGCGAACCCGGACCGCCTCTACCTGCAGAACCACTGGGGTGTGTACCGCAGCGACGATGCCGGGGCGCACTGGACGGACATCGGCGAGGGCCTGCCCTCCACGTTCGGCTTCGCCGCCGCGGCGCACCCCCGCCGAGGCGACACGGCGTACGTCTTCCCCATCAACGCCGACGCGGACCGGGTGCCGGCCGACCACCGCTGCCGGGTCTTCCGGACGGCGGACGCGGGCAAGAGCTGGGAGCCGCTCGTGGCGGGCCTGCCGCAGGAGGACCACTACGGCACGGTGCTGCGTGACGCGCTCTGTACGGACGACGCGGACCCGGCGGGCGTGTACTTCGGCAACCGCAACGGCGAGGTGTACGCCTCGGCCGACGACGGCGACAGCTGGCGGCAGTTGGCCTCGCATCTGCCCGACGTACTGTGCGTGCGGGCCGCGGTGGTCGGATGAGCCGGATTGACAACGGGGGGTGGCCGTACGGCCTCGGCCACCGGTTGATCTCCGCTGCCCGTACGGCAGTAGGGTGACGCCCGTGGCACCACGACCCTTGCATGAAATCGTCGAACCGGGCTGGGCGAAGGCCCTTGAACCCGTGGCCGGGCGGATCGCCGAGATGGGTGACTTCCTGCGCGCGGAGATCGCCGCGGGACGCACCTACCTCCCCGCCGGGCCGAACGTCCTGCGGGCCTTCCAGCAGCCCTTCGACGAAGTCCGCGTCCTGATCGTCGGGCAGGACCCGTACCCGACGCCGGGGCACGCGGTCGGCCTGTCGTTCTCGGTCGCGCCCGACGTACGGCCGCTGCCCGGCAGCCTGATCAACATCTACCGGGAGCTGAACACCGACCTGGGCCTGTCCCAGCCGTCCAACGGCGATCTGACACCGTGGACGCGGCAGGGCGTGCTGCTGCTCAACAGGGCGCTCACCACCGCCCCGCGCAAGCCGGGCGCCCATCGCGGCAAGGGCTGGGAGGAGGTCACCGAGCAGGCGATACGGGCACTGGCCGCGCGCGGCAAGCCGCTGGTCTCCATCCTGTGGGGCCGCGACGCCCGCAACCTGCGTCCGTTGCTGGGCGATCTGCCCTCGGTGGAGTCGGCGCACCCCTCCCCCATGTCGGCGGACCGGGGTTTCTTCGGCTCACGCCCCTTCAGCCGGGCCAACGACCTGCTGATCCGTCAGGGGGGTCAACCCGTGGACTGGCGCCTGCCGTGACCGCACCCGCCGGTCCGGAGCCCTCCCCCGGCATCCTCGCCGTGGACTCGGGCGGCTCCGGCCTGCGGGTCGTCCTCGGCACCGTCGACCGGGGCGTGCTGGGCCGGCGGTCGTCGAAGGTGCCCGTCCGCACCGGTGCGCGGGGCATCGACCCCGGGCATCTGATGGACCAACTGATGCCCATGGTCCGGGCGTTGACGACCGAGACCGGCGTCACCCGCCCCACGACCGCGGTCGTCGGCGCCGCCGGTCTCGGCACTCTGGGCGACGCACTGCGCGCCGACCTCCCCGGTGCCCTGGCAGGGGAGGTCGGCGTCCGCACCACCGCCCTCGCCGCGGACGCGGTCACCGCTTACGCCGGTGCGCTCGGGGCGCGGCCGGGTGCCGTGGTCGTCGCCGGCACGGGCCTGATCGCCGTCGGCACGGACCTGACGACCTGGCGCCGGGCCGACGGCTGGGGTCATCTGCTGGGCGACTGCGGCAGCGGCGCCTGGATCGGCCGGGCAGGCCTGGAAGCAGCCCTGCGTGCCCACGACGGACGGCCCGGCGGCTCCGCCTCGCTCCTGCACTGCGCCGAGGAGCAGTTCGGCCCGGTGCCCGGCCTCCCCGCCCGGCTCTACCCCCGCCCCGACCGCCCGGCCGTGCTCGCCTCCTTCGCACCCCGGGTGGCCGCGTGCGCGGCGAGCGACCCGGTGGCCGCCGGCATCCTGCGGGCCGCGGCCCGGCACATGGCCGACTCGGCCGCCGCCGTGTGCCCGCCCGGCGGAGAGCCCCAAGTCGCCGTCACCGGGGGCCTGTTCAAGATCGGCGACCCCCTCCTCGTACCCTTGGAGGAGGAGTTGGCGCGGCGGCTGCCGTACGCGCGACGCGTCGCGGCCGGCGGCGATCCTCTGGACGGCGCGGTCCGGATCGCCATCGACCTGGCAAGGGGCGTCCTCACCCTGCCGGGTGACGAGACGATGCTGTACGTGGTGAAGGGCGCGGCATGACACAAAAGGGGGATTGGCCCCTTCGAGGGCAAGTCGCCCGGAAAACACGCTGATCACTTCTGATCCGTACGTAACTCATCAGACAAAAGGGGACGGATACCGCTCACCTGCACCCTCCCCGAACAGGGGAGCCCAAGAAGCCAGTAACATGCGGCGCCATGAGCTCCCCCACTGGGCCCGCGTCCGGCCTGCCTGTACGAATGCCGCGCCCCCGCCAGCCCGGGCGGCACCGCCGACCCGAGCCCCTGGCGGCTCCCGAGGGCGCGCCCGCGCTCGTCCTCGCGGTGCCCGGCACGCCGAGTGCCGCCACCCGCGGCCTCGCCGAGGAGATCGTGAGCATCGCCCGCTCCGAGCTCCCCGGCCTCGACGCGCGCATCGGGTATCTCGACGGGGACGACACCGAGTTCCCCACCCTCCAGTCCGTGCTGGTGTACACCGCCGACGAGCGCACCGCTCGCTACGAGCAGGCCCGCGCCGCCGGGATGGACATCAAGGAGCCCGACGGCCCCGTCGCCGTCGTCGTGCCGCTGCTGGCCGGTCCGGACAGCGCCCTGCTGCGCCAGGTCCGCCAGGCCCTCATGGAGAGCCGGGTCGCCGCCGAGCTGACCGACGTCCTCGGCCCGCACCCGCTGCTCGCCGAGGCGCTGCACGTGCGCCTGTCCGAGGCGGGCCTGGCCCGCGCGGACCGCGCCCGCCTGTTCACCGTGGCCACGGCCGCGGACGGCATCATCCTGGCCTCCGTGGGCGGCGAGGAGGCCGTGCAGGCCGCCGGGATCACCGGCATGCTGCTCGCCGCGCGCCTCGCCGTGCCGGTGATGGCCGCGGCCCTCGACCAGGAGGGCTCCATCGCCTCCGTCGCCGAGCAGCTGCGCACCTCCGGCTCCCAGCAGCTGGCGCTGGCGCCGTACCTCATCGGCCCGGAGATCGACGCCACGCTGATCGAGGAGGCCGCCAAGGAGGCCGGCTGCGCCGCCGCCGAGTCCCTCGGCCCCTACCCGGCCATCGGCAAGCTCGCCCTGGCCAAGTACACGACCGCCCTGGGCATCGCCCCGCAGCAGCCCCAGGGCACACCGGTCCGCTAGCCGTACGACGCGCGTACGAGCCTGCAACGCCGCAGATGGGCCCGCTCCGGATCAGGAGCGGGCCCGTCTGCAGTGGGGGCCCGGCGGGGGGCTGAGCACCTGGGCAGGAGGCCGTGAGGCCGACGCGGGACCGCGGTACGCCCGGGGCAACAGGCCGTGAGCCGACGTGAGCCGCGCAACGGGCCGGGTCGGACCGCCCCGGGCGGGCGCCTGGGAGGCGCAGCGGTGACCAGGGCACGCGGCCGCGAGGGGCGGTGCGGGACGCCCTGCGCACCAGGCCGAACGGCGACCGGTGGCGCCGAACGGCGCTGCGTGCGGGGCAGAGGGCCGGGAGGCCGGTACACGCCGAGCCGCGGGTCGGGGCGGGCGTCTGGCGCGGGCAGGACTCCGGCACGAGGCCGTGGGGGACAGTGCCGGACGCCCTGCCGGCCGGGTGATGGTTGCAGACGGGACGCCGAAGGGCGCTGAGCACCTGGGCAGGGGGCACTGAGGCCGACGCGGGACGCGCGAGAACCGGGTCGGGGGTCGCCCGGCGCGTGCCGGGCCTGGCGCCATGGGGGGGAGCACGGGCCGGACGGGGGCGGGCCGGGCGGTGTCGGGCCGCCGCGTGAGGGAGGGCCGTTCAGCCGGTGCTGAGCCAGGTAGCGCCCGGGCGCCTGCCCGCGCTCCTCAGCCGAGCACCACGCATGACGCCGCTGCCACCTCGATGGAGCCGGCGCGCCTGGGCAGACCCGTCGATCGGTCGAGGGCGAACCAGGTCACGTCTCCCGAGCGCTCGTTGGCGACGTAGAGGAAACCGGCGGACTCGGCGAGCGCGCGGGGCCAGCGTCCGGCGCAGGACACCGTGCCGATCAGCCGCAGCGCCTCTCCCTCGCCCTCCACGGCGCACACCGACAGCACGTCCTCGCCGCGGACGGCCGTCCACACGAACCGTCCGTCGGGCGAGACGACGATGCCCGAGGGGTAGGCGTCCCCGGCGGGCGCTCCGGGCAGCAGCGGGACCTCGGCCAGCGGCTTCAGCGAGCCGTCCGGGGCGTCCCAGCGGCACAGCGTGACGGTCGGCGTGAGCTCGTTGACGACGTACGCGTACGAGCCGCCGGGGTGGAAGGCCAGGTGGCGCGGGCCGGAGCCGGGGCGCAGGGCGACCTCCCGATGCAGGACGGGGCTTCCGTCGCGCAGGTCGCACACCCGTACCGAGTCCGTCCCGAGGTCCACGCTGACCGCCCAGCGTCCGGTCGGGTCGGGCTGCACCTGGTGGGCGTGCGGCCCCTGCTGGCGGCGGGTGTGCGGTCCCGAGCCAGTGTGCCGCAGCACGCCTGAGGCGGCCGGGGCCAGGCTGCCGTCCGCCCGGAGGGGAACGGCGGTGACGCTGCCGGAACCGTAGTTGGCGGTCAGGACGTGACCGTCGAACACGCTGAGGTGCGTGGGTCCGCTGCCGTCGACCGGCACGGGTGCCCCCACCGGCTCCGGGACGTCCCCGGCCACGCTGTACGCCGCCACCGCGCCCTCGGCGGTCTCGCTCACCGCGTACAGCGTGTCCCCCGTCGGCGACAGGGCCAGGTACGCGGGGTCGGGGACGCCGTTCACACTGCTCAGGACGGTCAGCGCACCGCCGGCCGGATCCACGGCCGCCGCCACGATCCCTGGTCCGCCGGCCGCCGTGAACGACCCGATGAACGCCCGCTTGCGCCGTCTGCCGACGTCTGCCACCGCTGTCCCCTCTCGTGTCGCCGCTGTTCGGGGTGACGGTAGCAGTCGATCACGAGCGGTCTAGACCAAGGCTCGCCTTGTTGTTCCCTGTCGCTCCCCTTCGTGCGACATCGCCGGTCCGGGCGTGGCGCGGACACCCGCGTCGCGCCTGCGGCCACCCGGCGAGCATGTGCCGCGCCGAGACGGACGTCGCGGGCAGAGGCTCAGGCTCCGACCCGAACCCGACGGGCCCCGCGCAGGGGAACCGCGAGTTCGAGCAGGGCCTGCTCGAGCGCGTGCAGATGGGCGAGGACCGGTTCGGCTTCCCCGGGCCGGGGCGAGGGGACCGCGTCGGCCTGGGGGCGCTGTCCGCCGGTCGGGGCCTCGGTGAGGGCCTCGACGGCCGCCTCCACGCGCCAGCAGGCGGCGGCGAGCCGGGCGTCGTGGGAGGCCTCGGGGTCCGCGGCGACGGAGGCCAGCCCGCGCACCTCTCGCGCGCAGTCGTCGAGCAGCGCGAGCACATGCCGGGCCCGGCCCTTGCGGGCCCGCATCGGGCTGAGCGGGTGCACCAGCGGCGCCAGCGACAACCGGACGCGGGCAAGGATCTGCTCCAGCTCGGCCACTCGCCGGGCCGGGTCCGCCGTCGGCGAGCCCGCGAGCCGGGCGGCGGCCTCGGCGGTGCAGGCGTGCACGCAGCGCAGTGCGCGCTCCACCCAGGCGTCGGTGACGGAGTGCGTGGTCACCGGCAGCACCAGCAGCACCGCCAGCACGGCACCCAGCGCCCCCACGGCCGTCTCGCCCACCCGCAGGGCCAGCATCGCCGGGTCGAGGACTCCGAGCAGCCCGTACAGCATGCTGGCCATGACCGTCACGGCCAGCATCATCCAGGTGTACGAGACGGCGGCGGTGTAGAAGATCCCGAAGACGCTGAGCGCGACGATCACGGCGGTGGCCACCGGCTCCCCGTGCAGGGGGACGGCCACGACCAGGCCGAGCACGATGCCGAGGACGGTCCCGAGGAACCGCCGGAACCCCCGTACGAGGGTCTCTCCGCGGGAGGTCGTGTTCACGAACACCCACCATGTGGCGCCCACGGCCCAGTACCACCGCTCGTCGGACAGCACCTGCCCGACGGCGAGGGCGAATCCCGCCCCCACGGTCGCCTGCACCGCCTGCCGGGTCGTGATCCGCGCGAGTCCGGGGCCACCGGCCGGCGCGGCGACGGCCACCGGTGCAGACAGCCGTCGCTCGTAACACCACAGCCCGAAGCGCACCACCGAGGACGCGACCAGCGACAGCAGCACCGCCTGGTACAGCTCCGGCAGCTGACCGGGAACAGTCCGCAGGAACTGCGCGGCGAAGAAGGTCATGAAGGCGAAGACCCCGAGCGAGTGCCCTCGCGGCCCCCACCGCCGTGCGTACACCCCGGCGCCCACGACGGCGAGGAACACGAGGTCACGGACGACGGGCAGCTCGTGCAGCACGGCCGCGAGCGCGAGCACCGGCAACCCGACGACCGGGAGGAGCGCGGTCGTCACCGCCTGGCCGCGCACCGTCGGGTCGGTCACCGTGAACAGGGCGAGCAGCGCGGCCAGACCGCCGGTGACGGCCGCCACGAGCGAATGCCCGGCCAGCCCGCACAGCACGACGGCGAGCCCGATCCCCAGTACCGCCCGGGAGGCGAACCGCAGCCGCACACGCCCCGGATCCGGCGCCGCGAACGCCCTCTTCAGCAAGTTGCCCCGCCCCTTCCGCACCCTGGTGCGCCGTGACATGAGAAAGGCGCCGCGGAGTCCGCAGCGCCATCGACGCGACCATTTCAGCAGGAGGACGGCTGTTGGTTCAACAGAGGCCGACGATGCTGGGCCAATGGTCCAGCCAGGCCCCGCCTTTGCCGACCATCGAGTGGCCCAACGGACCACTCGTCGCGTCGCCTTCCGGGCGAACGCGGGCGGGCGCGCACGACAGGCCGTTGTCCGTGGCCCGCGTTAGTCTGCGCGCATCCGACCGTTCAGTCCCTTTCGGGAGGTTTTCATGGCCTCGCGTCTCACCCCGTACCTCAGCTTCGACGGCGACGCCCGGCAGGCGATGGAGTTCTACAAGGAGGTCTTCGGCGGCGCCCTGACCCTCAACACCTACGGGGACTTCGGACAGCCGGACGCCCCGGAGGCGGACAGGATCATGCACGGCATGCTGGAGACCCCGGGCGGCTTCACCCTGATGGGGGCCGACGCCCCTCCGGGCATGGAGTACACGCCGGGCAACAACTTCTCGGTGAGCCTCAGCGGCGACGACGAGACCGAGCTGCGCGGCTACTGGGAGAAGCTGTCCGCGGGCGGCTCCGTGTCGGTCCCGATGGAGAAGCAGATGTGGGGCGATGTCTTCGGGATGTGCACCGACCGCTTCGGCGTCCCCTGGATGGTCGACATCGAGGAGCCGCGCGGCTGACCGCAGCGGCGCCCGGGCGCGGGGGCGCCCACCGTGCCGGTCTCCTTCAGCGCTGGTCAGCGCTGGTACAGGCCCACGAGGGTGCCGCCGGCGAGCTGTCGTTTCTCGACCGCCTCGTGCACCTGGGCGGCGTCCGGGGCGTCGGGGAGGACGCACGGTTCGGACAGGGCGTACAGCCGGAAGAAGTAGCGGTGCGCCTCGTCGCCCGGGGGAGGATGCGGGCCGCCCCAGCCCCGTTCGCCGAAGCCGTTGACGAGTTCGGTGCCACCGGGCGGGCACTGTCCCGCCTCGACGCCGTCGCTGCCGGGATCGATGCCGACCACGATCCAGTGCACGAAGGTGCCCGAGGGGGCGTCGGGGTCTTCGCACAGGAGCATCAGCTCGGCCGCGTCGTCCGGTGCGCCGCTCCAGGCGAGCGGAGGGGAGACGTTCTCGCCCTCGTAGGCGTAGTGGCGGGCGATGAACGAGTGATCGTTGAACGCGCTGCTGCGGAGGTCGATGCCAGCCATGTGCCCGGAGTACCCACGCCCGGGCCGGACATGCGGGCCCGGGCGGGACAGGTGGGGCTCATGGGGCCCGCAGACGCCCGGGGTGGCGACGAGCGCGTCGACTCCGCGCCGGGGACCTGCGGGATGTGCTCAGGTGGGCCGTTCGGCAGCCGTGTGCAGGGCTTCCAGCACGTCGTTGTCCGACAGCTGCTCGAAGTCCTCGTACCAGAGGCCGACGGCCATGAAGGACGCCGGAGCGTGGAGACAGATCACCTCGTCGGCCTCGGAGTGCAGCAGGGCCACCGCCTCCGGTGAGCCGACCGGCACGGCCAGGACGACCCGCCGGGGCGCCCGGCGCCGTACGGCGCGCAGCGCGGCGCGGGCCGTGCCGCCGGTCGCCAGGCCGTCGTCGACGACGATCGCGGTCCGTCCGCGCAGGTCGGGGGCGGGGCGGCCCTGCCGGTAGATCCGCTCGCGGCGGCGGAGTTCCCCGCGTTCCCGCTCGACCACGGGGGCGAGCTCGCTCTTGTCGAGACCCAGCCTGACCAGGGCGTCCTCATCGAAGAGGGCGTCGTCGCCGGCGATCGCTCCGACGCCGAGCTCCGGCTGGAACGGGGCGCCGATCTTCCGTACGACGAGCACGTCGAGCGGCGCGTCGAGCACCTGGGCGACCTCCGCGGCCACGGCGACGCCGCCCCGGGGCAGGGCGAGGACGACGGGGTCGGGCAGGGCGCCCTTCTCCTGCTGGGTCCGCAGCACCTCGGCCAGTCTCCGTCCGGCCTGTCTGCGATCACGGAACTGCATGGCGGCTGCCACTCCTCACGGCTGCGTCACTCCTGGCGTGTCACTCCTGACGTCTCACTCCTGGCGCGCGGACTTCAGACAGGTGTCGCACCACTCCTTCGCCACCTCGGCGACCTCCTCCAGCGCGCCGGGCTCCGCGAACAGGTGGGTCGCGCCCGGCACCACATGGAGGGAGTGCGGGCCCCGCAGCCGGCGGGCCGCCTCCTGGTTCAGCCGCAGCACCTCCGGATCCCGGCCGCCGACGACGAGCAGCACCGGCGCCCGTACGCGGTCCAGGGCGTCGTACGCCAGGTCGGGCCGCCCTCCCCGGGACACCACGGACAGGACCTGGTCCGGCCGCTGGGCGGCGGCCACCAGAGCCGCCGCCGCCCCGGTGCTGGCGCCGAACAGGACGACGGGAAGCTCTCCGACGTCGGGCTGTGCCGCGAGCCAGTCGACGACGGCGACCACCCGGCGGCCCAGCAGCGGGATGTCGAAGCGGTGCTCGGCCGTCTCCGCGTCCTCGCGGTCCTCCCTTTCGGTGAGGAGATCGATCAGTACGGTGCCCAGTGCGGCGGTGCGCAGTTCGGCGGCGACCATGCGGTTGCGCGGGCTGTGCCGGGAGCTGCCGCTGCCGTGGGCGAACAGGACCACCGCCCGAGCGGAGGCCGGGGCGACGAGTTCACCCGTCAGCGCCCCGCGGTCGACGGGCACCCGGACCAACTGGGAGATCATCGCCATCACCTTCCGGCGTCTGTCTGCTCGACGAGTCGTCCCTGTATTGCCTGCCGTGACCCGGGTACCCGTATCGGCGAAACAGCTCTCGACGGGCGAGGGACATGGTCGGCGACATGGATGACGAGAGGCAGGCGCGGCGGCAGGGTTCCAGCGGCCACCGGACGGTGCCGCACACGGCCGACATCCGCATCGACGCCTGGGGGACGAGCCGTGAGCGCTGTCTGGTGGAGGCGGCGATGGGGATGGTGGAGTGCTTCGCCGATGTCACGGCGGTGCGGCCGACCGCCGTCGAGCGGCTCCAGCTGGACGAGGCGAGCGACGACGACCTGCTGACCGCGCTGCTGGACGAGGTCGTCTACCGGCTGGAGGTGCACGGCCAGGTGCCCGTCGACGTGGAGGCGGAGGCCACGGAGGCCGGGATGGACGTGCGGCTCGCGGTCGCCACGTTGGCGGACGTGGAGATCATCGGCGCCGTCCCGAAGGCCGTCGCGTGGCACGAGCTGCACATGGGTCCGGACCCGTACGGGTGGTCGTGCGCGGTGACCGTCGACGTGTGACCGGCCGGCATGTGACCGGCCGGTGAGCTCAGCCCTTCACCACGCCCAGCGGCACCAGGCGGGCCACCGTGCGGCACAGCCCCGCCCTCTCGCTCGCCGCCACCACCTCGCCCACGTCCTTGTACGCCTCCGGGGTCTCCTCGGACAGGCCGCGCAGGGACCGCGGACGCACCGCGATGCCGCCCGCCTCCAGCCGGGCCCGCAGCTCCGTCCCGGTGACCGCGCGCGCCGCCTGGTGGCGGCTCATCACCCGGCCCGCTCCGTGGCAGGTGGAGAAGAACGCGTCGCCGCCGGGGACTCCGGTGAGCACGTACGAGGCCGTTCCCATGGTGCCGGGAATCAGCACCGGCTGCCCGAACTCCCGCAGGTCCTCGGGGAGTTCGGGGTGGCCGGGCGGGAAGGCGCGGGTCGCGCCCTTGCGGTGCACGCACAGCCGGCGGCGTCTGCCGTCCACGGTGTGGGTCTCGGTCTTGGCGAGGTTGTGGGACACGTCGTAGACCAGGGAGAGGTGGGTTCCGGCGGCGCGGAGGAAGACCCGGCGGGCCGCGTCGGACAGCAACTGGCGGTTCGCGCGGCCGTAGTTGGCGGCCGCGGCCATCGCTCCGAGATACGCCCGCCCCTCCGGCGAGTGGACGGGGGTGCAGGCGAGCTGCCGGTCGGGCACGGCGATGCCGTACCGGGTCATCGCGCGGTCCATCGCCCGGACGTGATCGGTGCAGATCTGGTGTCCGAGCCCGCGCGACCCGCAGTGGATCATCACGCACACCTGGCCGGGCGCGATCCCGAACGCGGCGGCGACCGTCTCGTCGTACACCTCGGCGACCTGCTGCACCTCGAGGAAGTGGTTGGCGGAGCCCAGGCTGCCGACCTGCCCGGAGCCGCGCTCGCGGGCCCGCTCGCTGACCCGGGTGACGTCGGCGTCGGCGACCGCCCCGCCGTCCTCGCAGCGCCTGAGGTCGCGTTCCTCGCCGTATCCCTGTTCGACGGCGTACCGGGAGCCGCCCCGCAGGATCCGCTCCAGCTGTCCGGGGCCGGTGAGGTGCCAGACCCCGCCGGGTCCCGCTCCGCGCGGGATCGCCCGGTCCAGGCCGTCCATGACCGCGGACAGCGCGGGCTCCAGCGCCCGGCGGTCGGTGTCGGCGGCCAGCAGTCGCACGCCGCAGGAGATGTCGAAGCCGACCCCGCCGGGCGAGACGACGCCGCCGTGGTCCACGTCGGTCGCCGCCACTCCGCCGATCGGGAAGCCGTACCCCCAGTGGATGTCCGGCATGGCGTACGAGGCGGCGACGATGCCCGGCAGGGTGGCCACGTTGGCGACCTGCTTGAGTGATTCCTCGGCATCGGCGAGCAGGGCCCGGGAGGCGAACACCACGCCGGGCACCCGCATCCGTCCCCGTGGTTCGATGCGGAAGCGGTAGGGACGCTCCTCGACCAGCTCCATCGCGACCTCCGACGGCTCGCGTCCGCCCTTGCGGGGTACCCGTACGGGCTGCCTCCCATGTCCTTCGGGCAGAGGGTTACCGTGGGGGCGTGGGCGGCGGCGCGGTGACGCTGTTCCTGTGCGGTGATGTGATGCTCGGGCGCGGCGTCGATCAGATCCTCGCGCATCCCGGCAGTCCGGAGCTGCGGGAGGCCTACGTCGAGGACGCCCGCTCCTACGTACGGCTGGCGGAGTCGGTCAACGGGCCGATCCCCGCCCCCGTCGATCCCTCCTGGCCGTGGGGCGAGGCACTGCGGTCGCTGGAGGAGGCCGCCCCGGCCGTGCGGATCGTGAACCTGGAGACGTCCGTCACGCGCGGCAACGCCTTCGCGCCCGACAAGGGGATCCACTACCGGATGCACCCGGCCAACCTGCCCGCCCTCACGGTGGCCCGGCCCGACGTCTGCGTCCTGGCCAACAATCATGTGCTGGACTTCGGCCGCCCGGGCCTGGAGGAGACGCTCGACTCCCTGGCCGGCGCGGGTCTGCGGACGGCCGGGGCGGGACGGAGCCCCGACGAGGCCTACGCGCCGGCCGCGGTGCCCGTCCCGGAGGGCGGCCGGGTGCTCGTGTTCGCCCTCGGGGCGCGATCCGCCGGCGTACCGCCGCAGTGGGCGGCGACGCCGAGCGCGGCCGGAGTCGCCTACCTTCCCGAGTTGTCGGCGGACACGGCCGCCGCGGTGGTCCGTCATGTGCGGCGGGCGAAGCGCCCGGGGGACCTCGCGGTCGTGTCCGTGCACTGGGGCTCCAACTGGGGTTATCTCACCCCCCGCGCCCAGATCCGCTTCGCCCGCACCCTGGTGGACGGTGGCGTCGACCTCGTCCACGGCCACTCCTCGCACCATCCCCGCCGTCTCGAGGTGTACCGCGACCGGCTCGTCCTGCACGGCTGCGGCGACTTCATCGACGACTACGAGGGGATCTCCGGCTACGAGGAGTACCGCGACGACCTGCGGATCGGCTATCTCGTCACGCTGGCGGCGGACACGGGCCGGCTGGCCGGTCTGCGCATGCTGCCCCTGAAGGCCCGGCGTATGCGGCTGGAGCCCGCGCCGGACGCGGACCGCGCCTGGCTGCGCGCCACCCTGGACCGGATCAGCGACGGAGTCCGCGTCACCCTGGAGGCGGACGGCACGCTCGCCCTGGTGCACCCCGCCACCGCGCACCGGTCGAGGAGCGGCCCGTGAACCGGTGGCTGCGGCTGACGCTGCTCGGCGTAGGGGCGATGAACTCGCCGCGGTTCGCGCCCGCCGGTCTGCTGCTGCGCTGCGCCGGTCACCGGGTGGCCTTCGACGGCGGCCCCGGGGCCGAGCCCCCGCCCGGGCGGCTCGACGCCTGGCTGGTCACCGACGAGCGGGCCGAGCTGCGGTCGGCGCTGCGCCGGAGCGCATCGGGGCGTGACGTCGAGATCCGCGCCGGTGATCTGGAGCTGGGCGAGGTGCGGGTGGGCCGCCGTCCGGTGGCGCACACCTCGCATCCGGCGTACGGCTATCGCATCGAGCCGGGCGCACGCCTGGTCGTCTGGGCGCCGGAGTTCTGGGAGTTTCCCGGGTGGGCGGCGGGTGCGGACCTGATGTTCGCCGAGGCCGCCGCCTGGGACCGGCCGATACGGTTCCGGGGCGGCGTCGGCGGCCACGCGAGCGTACGCGCCGTCGCGGAGGAGGCCGCGCGGCACGGTGTGGAGCGGCTGGTCTACGCGCACATCGGCCGGCCCGGCCTTAGGGCCCTGGACGCGGGGTTGCGGCCGGCGACGGGCGAGTGGGGCGTCGAGGGCCGCACCTACTCGTTGCGCTACTGAGGGCCGAAGGGATGTTCTCACGGTCGACGGCTGGACCCGTGGACGGCCAGGAGTGCCTCCCGCTGGGCCATGGGTACAGTCGGCGACGATCACGCACACCAGTCGGAGACCCGAGGAGGCCGGGCACCATGGCCGTCGACGAGCTCGACACCCGCATCCTGCGTCTGCTGCTGGAGCAGCCGCGCACGAGCGTGCGGGAGTACGCCCGCATCCTCGGCGTCGCCCGCGGCACCCTCCAGGCCCGCCTCGACCGGCTGGAGCGCGACGGCGTGATCACCGGCACGGGCCCGGCCCTCTCCCCCGCCGCGCTCGGCCACCCGGTGCTCGCGTTCGTGCACATCGAGGTCACCCAGGGCCACCTCGACGACGTGGGGGACGCGCTGGCCGCCGTACCGGAGATCGTCGAGGCGTTCTCGATCACCGGTGGCGGTGATCTCCTCACCCGGGTCGTGGCGCGCGACAACGCCCACCTGGAGGACGTGATCCAGAAGCTGATCAGCCTGCCCGGCGTGGTCCGCACCCGTACCGAGGTCGCCCTGCGCGAGCGCGTGCCGTACCGCCTGCTGCCGCTGGTGGAGTCGATCGGCCGCACGGCCGGGAAGTGAGCGGCCCGCCTGACGGTCACTCAGCTGTCAATCCCGTCAGCACCGTTGACGCCCTCCCGTCACCCCTCTACCGTCTGGTCGATCACCCGCACACTGTTCGTTATTTCGAACGCCCGTGATTCCGATCGGACCCGGAGGAGCAGCACATGGCACCGCCCCTGAGCAGACGGACCCTTCTCCAGAGCGCGATCCTCGCCGCCGCCGTCCCCGGGATCGGTGGCGGGGCGGTCGCGGCGGCCTCGGCGGTCACGCTCCCGCCCCCGGCCGCCTGGACTCTTCGGCCCTTCCCCCTCGACACCGTCAAGCTGGGCTCCGGCGTCTTCGCCACCAAGCGCCAGCTGCTGCTCGACCATGCCCGCGGCTACGACGTGAACCGGCTGCTCCAGGTCTTCCGCGCCAACGCCGGGCTCTCCACCGGCGGCGCGGTCGCCCCCGGCGGCTGGGAGGGCCTGGACGGCGAGGCCAACGGCAACCTCCGCGGCCACTACACCGGCCACTTCCTGACCATGCTGTCGCAGGCGTACGCGAGCACCGGCGACCAGACGTACGCCGACAAGATCCGGACCATGGTCGGCGCGCTGACCGAGGTGCGCGAGGCCCTGCGCGGCGACCCGCGCATGCTCGCCGTCACCGGGAAGTGGGGCGGCGCGCACGAGAACGTCCGGGGCTCCTACCAGTACGTCGACCTCCCGGCCGCCGTGCTCGGCGGTGCGGCGGCGATCACCCTGTCGGTCTGGGTGAGGCCCACCCACAACGCCAACTGGCAGCGCGCCTTCGACTTCGGCAACAACGCCACCCGGTACATGTACCTCGCCACCCGCAACGCGACCGGAGTGCCACGGTTCGCGATCACCACCACCGGACCGGGCGGGGAGCAGGGGCTCAACGGCACCGCCGCGCTGCCGCTGAACCAGTGGAGCCATCTGGCGGTGACCCTCTCCGGCAGCACGGGCACCCTCTACGTCAACGGCACGGCCGTCGCCCAGAACACCTCGATGACGCTCAACCCGTCCGTCCTGGGCACCCTGACGAACAACTGGCTGGGCCGCTCCAACTTCGCCGGCGACCCGGTGTTCGCGGGCGCCTTCGACGAGTTCAACGTCTGGTCCCGGGCCCTGACCGCGGCCGAGATCACCTCACTGCAGACCAACGAGGCCAAGAACTCCTCCGCGGGGCTCGGCAACCTCGCGTCGTACTACTTCTTCGCCACCACCGGCGGCACCTTCGCCGACGCCTCCGGCCGCGGACTCACCGCCACCCTCCGCCGCACCTGGGGCGGGCCGAGCCACCCCGGGTTCCTGGCCGCCTACCCGGAGACGCAGTTCATCGAGCTGGAGTCGATGACCAGCGGTGACTACACGAAGGTGTGGGCGCCGTACTACACCGCGCACAAGATCCTCAAGGGCCTGCTGGACGCCCACCTCGCCACGGACGACGCCCGGGCGCTCGACCTCGCGTCCGGGATGTGCGACTGGATGTACTCCCGGCTGTCCAAGCTGCCCGACGCCACCCTGCAGCGGATGTGGGGCATCTTCTCCAGCGGTGAGTTCGGCGGCATCGTCGAGACGATCGTCGACCTGCACTCGATCACCGGCAAGGCCGAACATCTCGCGCTGGCCAGGCTGTTCGACCTCGACAAGCTGATCGACGCGTGCGCCGCGAACACCGACACCCTCGACGGCCTGCACGCCAACCAGCACATCCCGATCTTCACCGGCTACGTCCGGCTGTACGACGCGACGGGCGAGACCCGCTACCTCACCGCCGCCAAGAACTTCTGGGGCATGGTCGTCCCGCACCGCATGTACGGCATCGGCGGTACGAGCACGGCGGAGTTCTGGAAGGCCCGCGGGGTCGTCGCCGGCACGATCAGCGACACCAACGCCGAGACCTGCTGCGCGTACAACATGCTCAAGCTGAGCCGGATGCTGTTCTTCCACGACCAGGATCCGAAGTACATGGACTACTACGAGCGGGGTCTGTACAACCAGGTCCTCGGCTCCAAGCAGGACAAGGCCGACGCGGAGAAGCCGCTCGTCACGTACTTCATCGGCCTGAAGCCCGGGCACGTGCGCGACTACACCCCCAAGCAGGGCACGACCTGCTGCGAGGGCACCGGCATGGAGAGCGCCACCAAGTACCAGGACTCGGTGTACTTCAAGAAGGCCGACGACTCCGCCCTGTACGTCAACCTGTACAGCCCCTCCACGCTGACCTGGTCGGAGAAGGGCGTCACCGTCACGCAGACCACCGACTACCCGAGGGAGCAGGGCTCCACGCTCACCTTCAGCGGGAGCAGCGCCGCCTTCGAGCTGAGGCTGCGGGTGCCGTCCTGGGCGACCAGCGGCTTCAAGGTGACCGTCAACGGCAGCGCGGTCGGCGGCACTCCGGCCGCGGGCAGCTACTTCACCGTGTCCCGGACGTGGCGCAGCGGCGACACCGTGCGTGTCACCATCCCCTTCCGGCTGCGGGTCGAGAAGGCCCTCGACGACCCGTCCCTGCAGACCTTGTTCTACGGCCCGGTCAACCTGGTCGGCCGCAGCACGAGCACCGGCTACCTCCCGGTCGGCCTGTACGCCAACGCGGCGCTCTCCGGCGACCTGCTGCCCTCGCTGACGCCCGTGTCCGGCAAGCCCCTCCACTACACGCTGGGCGGCACCGAGTTCGCCCCCTTCTTCGAGGGCACCGAGGATCCGACCCACGCCTACGTACGGCGAGCCGAGCCCAAGGTCGTCTTCGGGAACACGGACTCGGGCGTCGCCAACCCGGCCCGGTCCGACGGCACGACACTCCTGGACGAGATCTGGGCCGGGGCGCCGTTCGCGGACAAGAACGCCCTGGTGACCCGGGTGCGGAGCGTGGTGAACGCCTGGGTGGCCGCCGGGCTGCTGGGACAGGCCGACGGGGAGAAGGTGGTGAGTACGGCGCAGGGGGCGACGTTCGTGTCGTAGACGTTCGTGCCGTAGACCTTCATGTCGTAGACCTTCACGCCGTAGCGGGAGGGTCTACGACCGGCGGCGCGGCTTGCCCGTGCCCCGCCTGGCGCCGCCGCCCTTGGCGCCGCCGGTCCGGCCCCGGGCGGCGCCGCCGGTCGTCCTGCCCGCCGCCGGCTTGCGGGGTTCCCGCTTCTTGTCGGCCTTCGGCTGGGGCTGCTGCTGGGTGCGGCCCCGCGAGCTGTTGACGGTGCGGCCCCGGACGATGCCGATGAAGTCCTCGACCAGGTCGGTGGTCGCGTCCTCCGGCCAGGACAGGGCGACGCCCGACTGGGGGGCGTCCACGACCGTCCGGTAGGTGAGGTCCCGGCGGTGGTGCAGGCGGGCCAGCGACTGGGGTACGACCAGGACGCCGATGTTCGCCGCGACGAGCTCGACGGCGTCGGCCGTGGTCGTCGGGCGCTCGAAGGCGGGCTCCCCGGGAAGCTCCTCCCAGCCGAGGACGTCGTCGAGGGGGTGGAGGACCACCTCGTCGGCGAGGTCGTCCAGAGTCACCTCGTCCGCCGCGGTGAGCAGGTGGTCCTTGGGGACCACGACGACGGTCGTCTCGGTGTAGAGGGGGATCGCGCTGAAGACCGTACGGTCGACCGGAAGCCGTACGAAGCCCGCGTCGGCGGCGCGGTCGCGCAAGACGTCGGAGGCCTCGGCGGCGGTCACCTGGAGCAGGGTGAGGGGGACGTCCGGCAGTCGCTCCTCCCAGATCCGCACCCACTTGGCGGGCGTCACTCCGGGGACGTACGCGAGCCGGAACGAGGGGGAATCCGCCGAGTCGGTCATCCCGCCAGGTTACCGGCTGTGGTCGGAGGTCTCGTCGGCGGCCGATAGTCTGGACGGCATGAAGTCGCAGCAGAACACCCAGACCATGAAGCCCGCGACCGCGGCGAAGAAGCTGGGTGTGTACCTCCCCGCCACCCCCGCCGAGTTCCAGGAGGGTGTCGTCTCGCGCGCCGAGCTCGACGAGCTCCAGGCGAACCCGCCCACGTGGCTGCGTGAGCTGCGGGAGAACGGCCCGCACCCGCGTCCGGTGGTCGCCGCGAAGCTCGGCGTGTCCATCGCGGGCCTGGCGCGGGGCGGTGTGACGGAGGCGCTGACCACCGAGCAGATCGAGGCGCTCAAGGACGAGAAACCCGAGTGGCTGGAGAAGGAGCGCGCCACCCAGGCGGAGGTCCGCAGGGAGGCGGCCCGCATCAAGAAGCTCCACGCCGAGAAGGCCGCGAAGGCGGCGGGCGCCGAGTCCTGACCCTGCCGCGCCTCACCCGCGCCGGGGCGCGAGGATGCTCAGGGCGTTGGCCAGGACGACGGCGGCGATGGCCGTCCAGTCGACGAGACCGAGGCCCTGCCCGAGCCCGATCCAGCCGACCAGCGCCGCGAGGACGGGATTGACGCTCATGAAGAGGCCGAACGCCGCCGGGGGCACGTGCCGCAGCGTGAACAGGTCGGCGAGGTAGGGCACGGCCGAGGACAGGACACCGGCGGCGACGGCGAAGCCCACGGCCGGCGCGGTCGGCGGGTTCCGGAGCACCAGGACGACACCGACCGGCAGGAACACCAGGGCGGAGACGGCGGCCGCGGCGGCCGAGCCCTGCGCTCCCGGCACGCGGCGTCCGACGGTCCGGTTGAGCAGGATGTACGACGCCCAGCAGACGGCGGCCAGCAGACCGAGGCCCATCCCGAGGTAGTCGGTGGAGGGCTGCGGGCGCATCAGCGTCACCGCGCCCGACGCGGCGATCACCGCGCAGCAGGCGTCGACGCGGCGGTGTGCGGCGGCCAGCGCGATGGTCAGCGGGCCGAGGAACTCCAGGGTCACCGCCAGCCCGAGGCCGATGCGGTCGATCGCGGTGTACAGGGAGAGGTTCATCGTCCCGAACACCAGGGCCAGCAGCAGAACCGGTCCCCACTGGTGGCGGGTGAAGGACCGCAGGCGGGGCCGGCCGACGGCCAGCAGGACGAGTGCGGCGACGTACTGGCGCACCGCCACGACGCCCGCCGGGCCGAGCACGGGGAAGGCGAGCGAGCCGATCGCGGCGCCGGTCTGGTTGGACAGACCGCTGCCGACCATGGTGGCCACACCGGCCAGGCGCTGCCCGCCAGGCCGTGCGGCGGACGGCGCGTCGGGCACGGGTGGAGCGGACGTCGAGGCGGCTTCGGCGGGCGGGGGTGCGGCAGGCATGGTCGGATCGTGCACGCGCTCGGCCGTTGCGCAAAATGCATGAGCCGCAGCATCTATACGATGCACTCATGGATGGCCGGACAGATGTGGAGCTGCGGCAGCTGCGCTGTCTCGTGGCGATCCTCGACGAGGGCGGTTTCACCGACGCGGCGGCGGTCCTCGGCGTCTCCCAGGCAGCCGTCTCCCGCACGCTCGCCTCCCTGGAACGAGCGCTGGGGGTAAGGCTGTTGAGGCGCACCTCGCGGGTGGTGACGCCGACCGCGACCGGGCTGCGGGTGGCGGCGCACGCCCGGCGGGTGCTCGGCGAGGTGGACTCGCTGGTGCGGGAGGTCGCCTCGGGCCACACCCGGCTGCGGATCGGCTACGCCTGGTCGGCGCTCGGCGGTCACACCCTCGCCTTCCAGCGCCAGTGGGCGCTGCAGCGCCCGGGGACGGACCTCCAGCTGGTGCGCGTCAACTCCCCCAGCGCCGGACTGGCGGAGGGCGCCTGCGACATGGCGGTCGTACGCAGGCCGCTGGACGACCGGCGGTTCGACTCGGCCCTCGTGGGGCTGGAGCGGCGCGTGTGCGCCCTGGCCGCCGACGATCCGCTGGCCCGGCGCCGCTCGGTGCGGCTCGCCGACCTCAGCGGACGGACGCTGCTGATCGACCGGCGGACCGGCACGACCACCCCCGAGCTGTGGCCTGCGGACGCGCGGCCGGCCACGGAGGAGACCCACGACGTCGACGACTGGCTCACCGTGATCGCCACCGGCCGCGGTGTCGGCATGACCGCCGAGGCGACCGCCAACCAGTATCCGCGGCCCGGGATCGTCTACCGGCCGGTCCGCGACGCCGAACCGGTCGCCGTCCGGTTGGTGTGGTGGCGCGACGATCCGCATCCGGCGACCCAGGCGGTGATGGAGCTGCTCACAGGGTTGTACCGTGCACAGTGAGTCCCCCGGGAATCGCCCGGGGGCCGTCGGGACGACTACGATCCGGTCAGGTTCACCGACGTGGGTGTTTCGAGGTTGCTGGGGGTTGGGATGGTTGCTGGTCGTGTGGTGCGCTTCGACAGCCAGCGCGGTTACGGGTTCATCGCGCCCGACGACGGCGGCGAGGACGTCTTCCTGCACGTGAACGACATGCTGATGCCCGAGTCGCAGGTGCGGCGGGGTGTCGTCGTGGAGTTCGAGATCGAGGACGGCGAGCGCGGCCCGAAGGCGTCCGGGGTACGGCTCGCGCGGGGTGCGGACGGCAAGCCGCTGGCGGCCGACGACGACGTCCTGTGCGACGTGCTCAGCACGGAGGAGTTCAGCCGGGACGTCACCGAGGCCCTGCTGACGGCGGCGCCCTCGCTGACCGCCGAGCAGATCCTCCAGGTCCGCTCCGGGCTGGCGCAGTTCGCGAAGAACCACGGCTGGGTCGAGGGCTGACGGAACCGGCCGGGGCGCACCGTCTTCGGGAGGCGGTGCGCTCCGGCCGTCCGCGGGGTCTCGTTCGGTACGACGGACGTGACCGAGGCACTGGGGCGCCGGAGAGACCCGCCGCTCCCGGCCGGTCAGCGGCCGACGGTCAGGCGTGCCGGGCGGTAGGGCGCGTAGGCCGCCCCGTCGAGTCCGAGGGCGGTCGCCGCCCGCTGAAGAGCGGCCGGGGAGGCCACCTCGTCCCAACGGCCCGTGTCCACCCGGTGTTCGAGCGCGTGCAGCGCGGCAACGGTCTCCGCGGTGGTGAAGGCGCAGTGACCGACCCGTTCCACGTACGCCTGGCGCAGCAGCGCGCCGTCGCCGGCCGCGCGCACCCGGTCACCGAAGCGACGCTCCTGTTCGACCGGCACCAGGTTGTCGGCGACGGTGTGCACGTTCAGCAGCGGTACGGCGAGACCCTGGCCGGCGGACGAGGTGCGCTCGGCGGTGCGGACGGCGGCCGGGTCGGCGGTGATCGTGGCGCCCGCGGTGAGCTTCGCGAGGTCGGCGCGGAGGTCCAGACCGGCCGCCCGGTACAGGGCGTGGACCTGCGGGGCGTGGCGGGAACCCGCCAGCAGCCGGGCGTAGTCGACGCCCCGGTTCCAGGAGTTGTTGCCGCCGACCGACTGCTCGATGTGGTAGCGGCCGGTCTCGACGAACGCCAGGATGCCCTGCGCGAACCACGCGTACTGCTGCTCCTGCTGCTCCGCCCAGTCGGTCGGCGCGGGCGCGGTCTCGCCGGGGGCCCAGGCGGGCAGGTTGAGGAAGGCGGCGGCCAGGGCGATGCGGGCGCGGCCCTGGGGGGTGGCCTGGGCGGCGGTGACGGCCGCGGTGAGCCGGTCGGCGGTGGCGGCGGCCTCGGCGGCGGTGTCGAAGCCGACGAGTTCCGGCTGCTCCTGCCCTTCGGGGAGGAGCAGCCGGGCGATGGTGTACTCCGCGTCGAGCTGGTAGTTGTCCAGGTCGGTACCTCCCGCGACGAGGCCGCACAGGCCGAGGGCGCCGTCGATGCGTCCGGCGCCGTCCCGGGCGAGCTGGGCGTTGACGAGCCCGCCCATCGACTGGCCGACGCCGAGGACGCGCCGGGGCTCGCCGATCCGGGCGGTGACCGCGTCGATCGTCGCGAACTGGTCGCGCTCCGCGCTCTCCAGGGCCCACCAGGAGCCGTCCGGATCGTAGGAGGATCCGGCCAACGCGTAACCCTGCGCGAGGAGTTCGGAGCGGACGGCCGCCGAGGGGGCGTTCTGGGCGACGGTGGGGCCGAAGCCGTGGCTGAAGACCAGGAGGGTGCCGTTCCAGTCGTCGGGGACGTCGGCGATCCAGATGGCGCCGTCGGCGAGGGTGCCGGTGAGACGGGTGGTGGCCTGCGTGGCCGCCTGTGCGGCGGGGACGGTGAAGGTCAGGGAAACGGCCAGGGCCAGGGCGGCCAGGACGGTCCGGGGGCGGGTGCGGGCGCGCATGTCGACGGCTCCTGTCGAGTGGGGGGTGGAGCGTGAACGTACGGATCCGGTGCACTGACGGCAGGGAATCTAGGGCGGATTTCTGATCGCCGTCAATGTGGTGCACAACATCAGCCCGCAGTGACCGGATTCCAGAACGCCGAAGGGCGATTTCAGGAACGTCGACTCAGCCCTGTCCAGCGCCTCCCACGGGCGTTACTGTGCCGGGATGACCGCGATCTTTCGCATTCTGACCACCGGTTACGTCGGCCCCCGCACCGCCAGCACGGTGAGTCTCGTCCATGACGGCGACACGGTGGTCGTCGTCGACCCGGGCATGGTCGCCGACCGGACGCTGATCCTCGATCCGCTGGCCGAGGAGGGCGTGTCGCCCCATCGGGTCACCGACGTGGTTTTCAGCCACCACCACCCCGACCACACGCTCAACGCCGCGCTGTTCCCCGCGGCCCGCTTCCACGACCACTGGGCGATCTACGAGAACGACGTGTGGACGGACCGCCCCGCCGACGGCTTCGCGATATCGCCGTCGATCCGTCTGGCCGCCACCCCCGGGCACACCGCCGAGGACATCAGCACGCTCGTCGACACCGCCGACGGGCTGGTCGTCTTCACCCACCTGTGGTGGAGCGCGGACGGACCCGTGGAGGACCCGTACGCCACCGACCCGGAGGCCCTGCACGCCTCGCGCGCCAAGGTGCTCGCCCTCTCCCCCGCGCTGATCGTCCCCGGCCACGGCGCCGCCTTCAGCCCGGACGGGAGCACCCCGGCGTAAGGTCCGGCGGCCGAACAAGGCCTTGCCGACGGGCGGATGCGGGAACCGGGCCAGGCGCCGGGCGCCCTTTGCGCGACCGTCTTTCAACGAGCCGTTCGACCTGGCAGACCAGGTGACGACGTCCCATGTTCCCAGGTGCGGTCCATGACCGGAACCCACCTCACGACGTTCGACGAGCAGGCCGCCCGACAAGCCCCAACTCAAGTCGATTACCTGCGACTTCGGGCTTCCCGACACCGGGTCGCCGCCCGCCCGGGCCGCGTTGTCAGTGGCCTGTTCTAGAGTTCCCGTCACTTGATCACTGCGGGTGCGGGAGGCACGCATGGGGTGGGTGTCGGCCGGCGACTACGAAGTCGCCCTCGACGACGGCAAGGTGGTGTGCCGCAACGCGGCCGGGCGGCGGTTGAAGTCCGTCCCGCCCAAGATCGCCGACGATCCGGCCGTGATCGGCCTGCGGCAGCTCGTCGAGTGGCTGGAGCGGCACGAACAGCGGTGCCTGGCCGATGTGGAGCGGTGGATGGTGCGCTCACTGCCGGTGCCCTTCGCGGTCCTCGCCCGCGTGTGGCCCGACCCGGCCTGGCAGGCCGCCCTGCGCGACCTCGTCGTCACCGGAGCCGACGGCGAGGTGGCCGGATTCCTGCGGGACGCCGACCCCGAGCGCGGCCTCGGCCTCGTCGACCTCGACGGCGACACCGTCCGCCTCACCCCCGACCTCGTCCGCCTGCCGCACCCCGTGCTCCTCGACGACCTGGAGGAACTGCGGGAGTTCGCCGTCGAACTCGGCGTCGAGCAGCGCGCCCAGCAGCTCTTCCGCGAGGTGTGGCGGCGGCCCGCCGCGCTCGACGCCGACGCCGCCTCCGTCGAGGACTACGCGGGGGGCGCCTTCAAGGAGCTGCGGTTCCTGCACGGCCGGGCCACCCAGCTCGGCTACCGCGTGCGCGGCGGCCACGCCGTCTGCTCCGTCCTGGAGGACGGCCGCGGCGTCGAGGCCCGCGTGTGGATCGGCGACTACGAGGGCTACGAGGAGACGGAGACCGGCCCCCTGGTCTTCACCGACCCCTCCGGCCGCGTGCTGAAGCTCGGTCAGGTCGGGCCGGTCGCCTGGTCGGAAGGCATGCGCATGGCGGCCGCGCTGTACGCCGGACGCGACATCGAGGACGAGGAGCAGGCGGCATGACGACGTACGACGCGATTATCGCGGCCACCCTGCTCGACGCGGGCGCCGTCCTGCCGACGGGCAGCACGGACCGGGAGGACGCCGACGTCCTCACCGTCCGCACCTACACCCACCAGGCGCTGGACGAGCGGAAGATCGTGCGGTTGGTGCCGGGCACCCTCGGTGAGGCGGAGGACCTCGCCCTGGACTTCCTCGGGCTGGTCCGGGAGCCGGAGACGCCCGAGGTCGGGCAGGTGCGCCGGGAGACCCTCGGTTTCCCCGCCTGGGCGCTGGTCAACGATCCGGCGAACGGGCACCACGCGCTGGCGCTGGTCAAGGACGTCGAGCGGCTCGCGCGGCAGGCCAAGTCCCGCCCCGGCACCGCCAAGGAGGGCTTCGAAGCGCTCGGCGAACGGCTCGGGCGGGCCGTACCGCACTTCCTGCCGACCTTCTACGAGCAGGCCGCCCGCGTCTTCCTGCAGCACGAGAACACCACGTACGCCGCGGCCTTCTTCGGCAAGGCCCGCGAGGCCGAGCGGGTGCACGCGCTGGCCGTGGACGAGGAGCGGCAGCGCGCCGTCTTCCTGGAGTTCGCCTTCGCCGGAGCGCTGACGGTCAAGGCGCTCAAGGAACATGTGAAGGCCCTCGCGGCACGCCTCGATCCGGCCGACGCCTGGGCGCAGTTCCGGCAGTTGACCGTGGAGCGCTGCGCCGCCGGCATGCCGCCGTACGCCTCGCTGCCGCAGGACGCGCGCGGGCTGATCAAGGCCGCCGGGCTGAACCGGGTCACCGAGGAGTGCGCCCTGGTCGCGGACCTGCTCGCCTCACCGGCGGCGGTCCGGGCGCCGGCGTCCTTCTGGAACACCTACCGGGCCACGCTCGTCGTGCTGGCTGGGCAGCAGCCGGCCGTGCGGACGCGGCTGCTGGAGATCATGCCGGCCGGGCTGGGCCGTACCACCGAGGACGACGAGTTCTGGCTGGCGCTGCTCGCGGAGACCGGCGCCGACCTGCTGCTGACGGGTGAAGCCGAGGCGGCGGACGGCGTCGACGCGGCGGACTGGCTCAGCCGTTGGGCCATGCACCGCAAGCACGGCGGCTCGGCCGCCGACCGCTCTCCGGCCACGCTCGCCCTCGTCGAGCGGATGGCACCGCGGCTGCGCGCCCAGGGCCGCCCCGTGGACCTCTTCACGGGCCGCTGGCAGGCCGGCGCCGACCTCGACCTGCTCGACCTGTGTGTGGCGGAGGGCGTGCCGCTGACGCTGCCCGGCCCCGACCAGGACGTCTTCCTCCCCCTGAACCGCTGGCTGACCGAGACCCGGCCCGGCCGGCGCGACCTGACGGCCACCGGGGCGGACCCGGGGTGCCGCCGTCTGCTGTACGTGTCCGTCGGCACCCTGAGCGGCCATCGCCCCGACACGACCCTGCTGGAGGGCCTGGCCGGGCACCCCGTGCTCGCCGACGTGCTGCGCGAGTGGCTCGAGGACTCGGCCGGCGAGCTGAACGCCGCGGCCGGCCTGCCCGCCGCGCGTACGGCGCTGGACCGGCTGCGTCCGTTCCGTACGGTCGCCGCCCGGGTCAGCCCGGCCGCCGTCGCCACGGTCGCCGCGCACGAGGTCGCGCCGCTGCTCGGCCGCACCCTGCGCGCCGGCATCCCCGACGAGCTGGGCTGGCCCGCCCTTGACGAGGCGCTGCGGCGGCTCGACGCCGAGACCCGGCGCGACCGCGACGACACCCTGGTCGTCGAGGAGGCCTGGCCCGCGCTGATCCTCTCCCGCCGGCACAAGGCGATCGTCGTCGGCCCGCAGGACATCCTGCTGGAGCACGAGCTGCGCCTGCCCGTGGAACTGGACCGCTGGCAGCGTCCGTCGTTCCGTTACGCGGACGGCGAGCTGCTGGTGATGTGGCGGCAGGACAGCAAGCAGTTCGGTTACTGGTCGGCGCGCCCGTCCGAGGTGTTCCCGCTCGGCGGCGAGCGGCTCGCCCACTGGTACGGCGGCGGCGACGCGGGCGAGACCTCGATCCCGCTGCCCGGAGGCGGCCGGGCGACCGGCGGGCGCGCGCTGCACGCCGGCGACACCGTCCTGCCGGCCGGGCGCCGCATCCTCGGCGACGGCACCTCGTACTGGCGCCAGGGCAGGCAGGGCCTGCAGCAGGTGTGGCTGGAGTACGACCCGGCCACCGGCACGCACGGGCGTGCCTCGCTGCCCGCGTTCCTGCGGTCCGGCATCCGCGAGGACGCGACCCTGCTCCAGCAGCACTGCGCGGTGCTGCCGCTCCAGCCCGGTCTGGAGCACAGCCCGTTCGGCACGGACGGCACCGTCCTCGGCCGCTGGGTGCGCAGGGAGGGCGAGGGCGCCGAGGCCCGCACGACCGCCGGCACGCCGGACGGCCGGACGGTCTCCGTGCCGGCGGTCCACGGCCGGGTGCCGGGCGTGCCGGTGGGCGCCCTGCGCCTGCCCGGGGGCGCCGAGCCCGTCGTCGTCGCCCTGCACCGGCAGGTCGCGCTGTACGCGGGTGACGACACCTCCGCTGCCACGGAGTTGGGCCGGGTGACGCCGCTCGAGCGGGGTGGCGAGTTCGCCGCCGGGACGCGGCTCGTGCCGCCGGTCGACTTCTGGCACGCGTTGCGGCCACGTGACGAGGGCGCGTCGGCGATCCTGCGGGCGCTGAGCGACGAGCAGGCCGGTGAGCTGCTGCGGGCGGGGGCTCGGGCCCTGGCGGAGCGGGCGGCCCTGGCGGCGGCCGCCGGGACGTCGGCCGGTGCTTCGGCCGCGGCGGCCTCCGGCGGAGTGGCGGCCGGTGCTTCGGCCGGGGCTGCCTCCGGTGGGGCGGCGGCCGGTGCTTCCGTTGCGGCGGTCGGCGGGACGGGCGGTACTTCGGCCGCGGCCGGTGCCGGTAAGCCCGTCGTGCCGTCCGCCGACGAGATGCTTCGGGAGGCTGTCTCCCGTTGCCTGCCCGCACTGGCCGAGCCGCACCTGCTCACCGGCGTCGCCTCTCTCGTGCGTGCGGTGCTGCGGCTCGCGGAGTCGACCGCCGCGTTCGTGGCGCCTCCCGTGGCGCGGCCGCAGGTGAACCGGCGACGCACCGAGGGCATGTTCTCCGACTTCAGCCCCGAGCACGGCGACGACCAGACGCTGCGCGAGGCGACCGCCGGCCTCGCCGACCAGCACGGCTGGTGGGGCGGCGACCAGCGCTGGAGCGCCCTGCGGCAGATCCGTGCCGTGAACCACGTGCTGTCCGGCAAGCCTGCCGACGGCAAGCCGCTGCCCGAGCGCTCCCGGCTCACGGCCGACGCCGACGGCTGGCAGAGCGACGACTTCACCGTCCCCGGCATCGGTCTGGTCTGGCTGTCCGTCCTGGACGCGCTGCGCCCGCTCGCCCACCGCGCCGCCTCCCCCGCCCTCACCGAGACGCACCGCGAGGCGCTGCTCCACCTGTTCGAGGCGATCGCGGACGGGCCGCTGGCCGCGCCCGGCGGCGGGCTGCGCGAGGTCGTGCTGAGCGAGCCGCAAGACAAGCAGGAGCGGGTCGGTCAGGTGCTGCGCCGCCAGGGCCGTACCGTCGTCGTCCTCGGCTGCCAGAGCGTCGACCGGCAGGCCGGACGGGTGCACTGGCTGGCCCTGGACCACGATCCGGCCGGCGTGTTCGGCGCGGTCGCCCACTTCACCCTGGAGCGGGAGACCGCGCACCCGCCGGTGTTCCCGTCCGACGCGCTCGCCGCCCTGACCCGGCTGATCAGGGACAAGGGCGCCGCGCCCTGGCAGGCGGAGGCGCCCGAGGCCCTCGCCGCCGCGACCCGGGGCGGGCTGGGGCCCGTACAGGCGGCGCTGCTGCTCGCCGGGAAGCCGGCGCAGCTCACCGACGAGGTGGCCGCCGCGACGGGGCTGAAGCCGCGTCAGAAGGAACTCGGCGACGGTCTGCTGGCCTCGCTGGGGGCGGACGACCGGGCGGCGCTCCTCGGCGCGCTGCTGCCCGAGAACCCCGCGGACCTGTGGACGTCCGGCCCGGACACAGGAGCGGCGGGCCGGGTGTGGGCCGATCGGCTGGGCGGGGTCGTCCGCCTGCCCGAGGACCTCGCCGGAGAGCTCTCCCTCGCGGGCCTGCCCACCGGCTCCGCCGAGGAGGTCCTCAATCCGGCGCGCACGCCATGGATCAGCCGCACCACGGTCCTGCGCCGGGACAAGGACGGCGACCTGGTCCCCGAGGACCCCCGGGCCCTCCCCGGCCGCTACGACCTGACGCGTGCCCTGGAGGCCCTCGCCGGGCTCGCCTACTCCCTGCCGTACGGGCACCCCCTGCGCGCCGCCCTGCCCGAGGGGCTCGCCGCGCTGCGCCGCCGGATCGCCGACCCGGGGCTGCTGCTCGACCTGGACGTCTCCTGGGCGGAGCAGGGCGGGGCGACCGCGGCCCAGCTGCGCAAGGCGTACGGGCTGCCCGTCACCGGGGGCGCGGACGCGGAAGGTCTGACACGGCTGGGCGAGGCCCTGGTCCTGCGCCCCTGGTACCAGGACCAGGAGGCCGTGCTGGTGCGCCCGGCCGGACTCACCGGACCGGACGACGCCGTGTTCGGGCTCGTCGAGGGGCTGGTCGGCGCCGGACGCGCCGGCGGTCTGCGGGCCCTGCGGATGATCCTCGACGACGAACTCGCCCGCGCGCTCGCCGCCGGGACGGGTCCCGAGGAGCCCGCCGGGTACGCCCAGGACCCGACCGTCGGGGTGCCGGAGCTGGTCGCCGAGGTCGCCGAGACCCACGGTCTGGGCGAGGACGCGGCGGCGCTGTACCTCCAGCTCCTGGCCCTGCCCGACCCCACCGACCGCAACTGCGCCCGCTGGACCGGCTGGAAGCCCGCCCGTATGAAGAAGGCCCGCGCCGAGCTCGCCGCCACCGGCCTGGTCGTGGAGGCCAGGCGGCCGCGCGCCGGACGCACGCTGTTCCTGCCGTGCGGCTGGCACGACCTGAAGGCGCCCGCGCTGCCGGTGGAGGTCTGGAAGGAGGGCCTCTACCCGGTCCGCGACCACTCCCGCGCGGTGCCGCTGGTGCCGGTGCCCGAACTGTTCACGCGCGCGTGGGGCCGCGTCCGCGCCGGCGACGCCCCGGCCTACGAGGAGCTCACCACCCGCGCCACCCGCAAGGGCCGCCGCCGATGACCACCGTCCCGCCGCACCTGGAAGAACCCGCGCCCATGACCACCGCCCTCTCCCCCGCCCCGGCCCGCCAGATCGTCCCGCCCGAGGACCGGCACGCCGTCGAGCTGGCCTTCCTCGCCGCGTACGACGACGGGCCGCGTCCGCCGGCCTGGCGACTCACCCCGCGCGCTGTCGTCACGTTCGTCATGGGCAGCGACGGCCGCGCCCTGAAGCTGCCCGACGACGCCGAGGTGCCCGACGGGGTGCCGCGCCGCCTCGTGGTCGAGGGCAAGTTCGTCGGTGACCGGGCGCTGGTCGAGCGGTGTGTGGTGACGCTCGCGGGCGAGCGCGGTCTGCTGCTCGTCGGCGAGCCCGGCACCGCCAAGTCCATGCTGTCCGAGCTGCTGTCGGCCGCCGTGTGCGGCACCAGCGGCCTGGTCGTGCAGGGCACGGCGGGCACGACGGAGGACCAGCTCAAGTACGGCTGGAACTACGCCCTGTTGCTGGCGCAGGGCCCCAGCCGGCAGGCGCTGGTGCCCTCGCCGGTGCTGACCGCCATGCGCAGGGGCGGCATCGCCCGGGTCGAGGAGGTCACCCGCTGTCTGCCCGAAGTGCAGGACTCCCTGGTGTCGTTGCTGTCGGAGCGGCGCATCGCCGTCCCCGAGCTGGCGGGCACCGAGGACGCCCTGGCGCACGCGGCGCCCGGCTTCAACCTGATCGCCACCGCCAACCTGCGTGACAAGGGCGTCTCCGAGATGTCCGCGGCCCTCAAGCGCCGCTTCAACTTCGAGACGGTGGGCCCGATTCCGGACCTCGACGCGGAGACCGCGCTGGTGCGCAGCCAGGCGCGGGCGTCGGTGGAGCGGGCGGGGGCGCCGTTCCAGGTGGACGACGCCGTGCTGGAGGCCCTCGTCACCGCCTTCCGGGACCTGCGCGAGGGCCGGTCGGCGGAGGGCTGGGAGGTCGAGCGGCCGTCCACGGTGATGAGCACCGCGGAGGCGGTGTCCGTCGCGGGCGCGCTCGCCCTCGCAGCGGCGTACTTCCCGGGGGACCGTGATGTGCTCGGTCTGCTGCCGGGTCACCTGCTCGGCGTGGTCCGCAAGGACGACCCCGCCGACGCGGCCCGGCTGCGCGGCTACTGGGACGGTCCGGTGCGACGCCGCGCCGAACAGGGTTCCGCCACCTGGCGCACCCTGTGGGACCTGCGTACGGTCCTGGAGGGCTGACGGCCGTGTCCCTCTCCCCCAGCGCCGGCCCGGGCACGCCCGAGGCCCTCGGCGGGCCAGACGCCCTCACCGCCCCCGACGAGGCCCTCGCCGCTCTCACGGACCCGGCCGTGCCCTTTCTCATCGGTGTACGGCACCACGCGCCCTCCCTGGCCGCCGCCGTGCCCGTGCTGCTCGACGAGGCGAAGCCGGACGTGCTGCTCGTCGAGTTGCCGGCCGAGATGCAGGAGTGGCTGCCCTGGCTCGGGCACGAGGAGACGCGGGCCCCGGTCGCCCTCGCCGCCGCGCCCGGCGACGGGAGCGGCGGCGCGGGGCCGGCGTTCTATCCGTTCGCCGACTTCTCGCCCGAACTGGCCGCCGTGCGCTGGGCGGCCCGGCAGGGCGTGCCGGTGATCGCCTGCGACCTGCCGCTCGCGGACCGGGCGTGGGGCGAGGGACGGCGTGTCCCGCAGGAGGGGGTGGCCGGCCGAGGGCTCGCCACCGCTCTGCGGGCCGGGTTGACGGGCCGCCCCGGGGACGACCTGTGGGACCGGCTCGTCGAGGCGACCGCCCCGGGCTCCCCGCCCGAGGCGCTGCGCCGGGCGGCCCTGCTGACCGGCTGGGCGCTGCGGGAGGACGCGGCCGCGTCGGGCGGTGTGCCCGAGCTGGATCTGCGGCGCGAACGGTGGATGCGGGCGCGGGTGGCGGAGGCCACCGCGCGGGGGGAACGGGCCGCCGTGGTGGTCGGCGCCTTCCACGCTCCGGCGCTGGCGGGGCGGCACACGGAGGAGGAGGCCGAAGCCGCCGCCGGGGCGATCCGTCCCGCGTGGACGACCTCGCTGATCCCGTACACCTACGCCCTCCTGGACGAGCGGTCCGGCTACCCGGCCGGCATCCGGGACCCGGAGTGGCAGGACATGGTCCTGCGTGCGGCCGGTGATCCGGCGGCGCTGGAGGAGGCGTCGACGCGGGCGGCCGTACGGATCTGCGCCGAACTGCGCGGCCTGGGTCACCCGTCGGGGCCCGCCGACGCACGTGAGATCAGCCGGCTCGCCTCGGACCTCGCGCGGCTGCGCGGGTTGCCCGCGGCGGGCCGCGGTGAGCTCGTCGAGGCCGTGCAGACGGTGCTCGCGCAGGGCGAGCCGTACGGGCGGGGGCGGGCCGTGGCGCGGGCGATGGAGCGGGTCCTCGTGGGCACGCGCACCGGGCGCCCCGCCCCGGACGCGCCGCGCAGCGGTCTCGCCCCGGCCGTGGAGGCCGAGGTGGCGGAACTGGGCCTGCCCGGCCCTGCGGCGGGCGGCCCCGGCACCGCCCGTGACCTGCGGCTCGACCCGCTGCGGTCCGACCTCGACCGGCGCCGCGAGCTGCTGCTGCGCCGGCTGACGGTCTGCGGGGTGCCGTACGCCGAGGCCAAGGAGGTCGTCGGGGCGGGCGGCGCCGAGGCCCTCACCTCCCGCTGGGAGGTGCGCTGGACCCCCGCCACGGCGGCCATGCTGACCGCGGCCGGCGTCCGCGGGGTCACCGCCGCCCAGGCCGCCGAGGGCGTGCTGCGCGAACGGCGGCGCACGCAGCGCGACGAGGGCGGGCCGACGGCCGCCCAGTGCCTGGAGGGGCTCGCCCGGGCGGCGGAGTGCGGACTGCTCACGCTCGCGGACGAGTGGCTCGGCGACCTCGCCGAGGTGCTGCCCCCGGCGGGTACGCTTCCGGAACTCCTCGCCGGTCTGGCCCTGTTGGACCGGTTGCGCGCCGGTCACGTCCCCGGGCTCGGCGCCGACGAGGACCGTACGGCCCGGGCGGCCGCCGTGGCCGAGCTGCTCACCTCGGCGGCGGTGCGGCAGGTGGACGGCCTGACCGGGTCCGAGGACCCCGCCGACGCCCAGGCCCTGCTCGAACTCGCCCACCGTGCCGATCTGCTGGGCGGCATCCGGCTCACCGACGCCCTGGCCCGGCTGGCCGCCGACGGCTCCCCGTTGATGCGCGGTGCCGCCGGGGCCGTGCGCGTCCTGCTCGGGCAGGACGACGCGCGGATCTTCGGCGACCGGGTGGCCTCCTGGGTCGACGCCGCCACCGACCCCGGCTCCCGTGCCGCGCTCACCGCCCGGCTCAGCGGGCTGCTGACCGCCGCGGGCCCGCTGCTGGAGGCGGCGGCGCCCGCGCTGGAGCCCCTGCTCAACCGTGTCTCGGAGCTGCCGGACCGGGACTTCCTCGACCGGCTCCCGGCGCTGCGGGGCGGCTTCGACACGCTGAGCCCCGCCGCCCGTGACCGCCTCCTCGCCGCCGTCGAGGAGCGCCTCGACACCGCGCGCGTCGCCGACACCGGCGGCGTCGACCCGGCCGCCCTCGCCGCCTGGACCCGGGCGGACCTCGCGGCCCGGGAGACGTTGCGGTCGCTGGGGCTGCTGCCCGCGCCGGGTGGTACCGCGGCGGACGTCCCCGCGGAGGCCGCCGCCCCTCGGGCCGAGGACCGCCTCCTGGCCCCGGCCGACCGCTGGCGTCTCGTCCTGGGCCGCCGTACGGATCGGCTCACCTCCTCGGCGGCCCCGTTGGCGACCGCGCTGGACGAGCTGTACGGCAGCGGGCGCGGGGAGGGCAGCCGAGGGGACCTGACGGGTGGCGGAGCCGGCGGCGGCCGGGAGGCGCCGTATCCGGGGGTGCGGGAGTGGTCGGAGGAACTGGCCGCGCTGTTCGGGCTGGGCATCCGGGAGGAGGTGCTGGCGGCGGCCGCCGCCTCGGGCCGCACGGACGTCCTCGGCGAGCTGGACCCGGACCGTGTGCGCCCCTCGGTCGACCTGCTGCGCTCGGTCCTGCAACACGCCGGCGGGCTCCCCGAGGCCCGGCTGGCCGCGCTGCGCCCGCTCGTCCGGCGGCTGGTGGACGCGCTGACCCGGCAGTTGGCCACCCGGCTGCGGCCCGCCCTGCACGGCACGGCCCTGCCCCGGCCCAGCCGACGCCCCGGCGGCGGCCTCGATCTGCCGCGCACCCTGCGGGCCAACCTGGCGACCGCGCGCCGCGGCCCGGACGGCACGGTGCAGGTCGTCCCCGAGCGGCCCGTCTTCCGTACCCGCGCGCGCCGGGCCGCCGACTGGCGGCTGATCCTGGTGACGGACGTGTCGGGGTCCATGGAGGCGTCCACGGTGTGGGCCGCGCTGACCGCCTCCGTGCTGGCGGGCGTGCCGACTCTGTCGACGCACTTCCTGGCGTTCTCCACGGAGGTCATCGACCTCACGGGGCATGTCGAGGACCCGCTGTCGCTGCTGCTGGAGGTCAGCGTCGGCGGCGGCACCCACATCGCGGCGGGGCTGCGGCACGCGCGCGAGCTGGTCACGGTCCCCTCGCGCACCCTCGTCGTGGTCGTGAGCGACTTCGAGGAGGGTTATCCGCTCGGTGGACTGCTCGCCGAGGTCCGCGCGCTCGTCGGCGCGGGCTGCCACGTCCTGGGGTGCGCGAGCCTCGACGACACGGGCCGGCCCCGCTACTCCACGGGCGTCGCGGGTCAGCTCGTCGCCGCGGGCATGCCCGTCGCCGCCCTCAGTCCGCTCGAACTCGCCCGCTGGGTAGGGGAGAAGATCTCATGAGCCCGGACCTGCCTCCGGATCACAGGGGCCCGGGACTGCCACCGGTCGCCCCGTCCGTCACCGCCGAACTCGTCGGGGCGCTGTCGCCCCGGCTCCGCAAACGGCTGGACGCGGGCATCGCCAAGCTCGCTGCCCGTCCGGTCGTCCGCGAGGGCGACACCGTTCGGATCGCCGTCGACGACGACACCGACCTCGAACTGCGGGCGCCCGGCGGGACGGTGACCGGCGCGGACGCGATCCGCTGCGGGTGCCTGCTGGCCCCCGACTGCCTGCACCGCGCGGCCGCGGCCTCGGCCGCGCCGGTGGCCGAGGACACACCGGTCCCGGACACAGCCGGGCCGGCAGAGGCGCGGCAGGGCGAGGAAACGGAGGTCAGGGAGAAGGAGGAAACGGAGGAGGCCGAGACCGCGTCCGCCGAACAGCGCGTCGCCGCCCGGGCCGTGTTCGACGCGGCGGCCGCCGTCCTCGAGGCGGGCACGGACGGAGCCGGCGCCGTGCTGCAGGCGGAGTTGCTGCGGGCCGCGCACACCGCACGCCTGGCGGGCCTGCCCCGGGCCTCCGCCGCCGCGGTCTCCGTGGTGACCGGGGTCCGCGCGGCCCGCTCCGCCGACCCCGCGTACCGCCTCGCCGGCCTCGCGGATGCCGTACGGGACGTCCTGGGCGTCGCCCACCGCCTGCCCCGGGCCACCGGCCCGGACCTGGCCGGCCTGCGGGGCACGGTCCGGCAGCCGTACCGCCCGGACGGCTCCCTGCGCCTGTACGGCCTCTTCTCCGAGCCCGTCCTCACGGCGACCGGGTACGCGGGCGCGGTGACCTGGACCGCCGACGCCGACGGCCGCCTCTGCACCGTCTCGGACGTGGCGCCGGGCGGCCCCTCCCGCGCGACGGGCGCCGCCGATCGGGCCGTACGGATCGGCGACACCGCCCTGACGCATCGTGAACTGTCCCGGGCGGGTCTCGCCGTGTCCGGCGCGACGGTCTCCCCTACGGGGCGGCTCGGCGCCGGGGCGGGGGTACGGGCGGTCCGCGCGTCCGGCGCGTCCTGGCGCGGCGAGCCGCTGGACCGGCTGTGGGCGGTACCCGTCGCCGAGCAGGTGACCCGGGCCCTCGACGGCGGCCACGACCTGCTGTTCCTCGACGTGACCCTCACGGGCACGGTCCGGGAGACGACCGGCGACTGTCTGCTGGCCGACTGCGCCGGCGTCCCCCTCCGGCTGGCCACGGCCCACGACCATCCCGCCCTCCCCCACCGCGACAACCTCCGTCTGCTGTCCACCGCCCGGGGCAGCCGGCTGCGGGTGATCGCCCGCCTCGTCCCCGGCCCGCTCCCCCGCGCCCTGCTCCTGGCCGCCGAGCACCCCACGGATCCCACGGCCCGGGTGGACCTGGGCCTTGACCGCCTCCAGCGCGCGGACCTGCCCGCGTCGACGGGCCCGCTCCCGGCCGCGGTCGCGCCCGGCGCGGACGAGGCGCCGCTGCATCTGCTGCGCCGACGCGTCCAGCAGGCGGTGTCCGGGGGCCGCCGCGTGCTGGCCTTCCCCGGCGGCGGGTCGGGTGACAGCGCCCGCCTGCGCCGATTCGGTCTCGGCACGGCGGGTGACCTCCTCGACGAGCTGCACGCGGCCGCCGCGGACCGTTCCCGCGACGCCTTCGGCCGTCTGCTCCCGGCGGACGCGGACCGCTTCGCGCGGGCCTGGCTGGCCGCCGCCGTCTACACCGACGCGGTGGAGCGGGGGCTGTGCGCGGCGGCGTGGGGAGCGGGCAGCGAGGCGATACCGGCGCTGCCGTGAGACCTGTATCCGTTCCCCGCCTCTTTAGGTCAGGATCTGACCTCTTGCTCTCCTAACGTGGTCCTCGACCGCGGAACACCTGCGGAACACCACCCACGGAAGCCGGAGAACACCATGACCGAGACGACGTCCCACCAGGAACCGACCACCGTCGCCCCGGCCGCCACCGGTGAGCGCGCCGACCTGCTGGAGGCGCTGGCCAAGCAGCGGCACTTCCTGCGCTTCACCACCCGCGACCTCACCGACGAGCAGGCCGGGCAGCGCACCACCGTCAGCGAGCTGTGTCTGGGCGGCCTGGTCAAACACGTCACCCAGGTCGAACGGAACTGGGTGGACTTCATCCTGGAGGGCCCGTCGGCGATGGGTGACTTCACCAAGATGACGGAGGCCGACTGGGCCAAGCGGGCCGACGAGTTCCGGATGCTGCCCGGCGAGACACTGGCCGGCGTGCTGAAGGAGTACGCGGAGGTGGCCGACCGTACCGACGAGCTGGTCGCGTCCCTGCCCGACCTCGACGCGGACCACCCGCTGCCGCCGGCCCCGTGGTTCGAGCCGGGCGCGCGGTGGTCGGCCCGCCGGGTCCTGGTGCACATCATCGCCGAGACCGCTCAGCACGCCGGTCACGCCGACATCCTCCGCGAGGCGCTGGACGGGTCGAAGAGCATGGGATGACGGCCCCCCTCGTCACACGACGTGGGGGGGCGGGGGCCCGCCCGGCCCCGCCCCCCCCCGGCCGCACCCTCGCGGTGGGGGTGCGGCC
>NZ_JBNCAQ010000007.1:84559-115668 GCF_049808595.1 Streptomyces aurantiaciflavus
GGGCGGGGTCCACGTGATGGGTTGGCGGCCCCCCCCGCACCCCGCCGGTGGGGGGCGGGCCCCGGGCGGGCCCCGCCCCCCCACGGGCCGAACGGTCGAGGTGTGGGTCAGTCCTCACCGGATCCGACGAGCACCGCGGCGCGTTGGGCGAGCCGCCGCAGGACGGCCTCGCCCCACTGGAGGTTCGCCCGCTCGAGGGCCATCCCGCCCAGCAGGGTGAGGTAGGGGCCGACGCGTTCGGCCGTGGCCAGGTAGGCGTCCTCGGTCCGCCCCGCGAGCAGCCGTTCCTGGAGACGCTGGTAACGCGCCAGCTTGGCGGCGGACCGTGCCATGCGCTCCTCGACGGCGGCCCGCACCTCCTCGATGCCGCGGGTGTCGGCGATGTCGACGCACTGGAGCTTGACCATCAACTCGTCCCTGATGGCGAGCGGCTTCGCGGGGGCGCCGGTGACATGGTCGCGCAGGACGTCCAGCCCGGCGTCGGTGAGCGAGAAGAGCCGCTTGTTGGGCCGACGCTCCTGCTGCACGACCCGGGCGGAGACGAGGCCCTCGCCCTCCATGCGGTCCAGTTCCCGGTAGATCTGCTGCGGGGTGGCCATCCAGAAGTTGGCGACGGAGGCCTCGAAGCCCTTCGCGAGGTCGTACCCGGACGCCTCGCCCTCCAGGAGAGCGGCCATCACCGCGTTGCGCAGAGCCATTCGGCGAATCTAGCACTTTTGGGCACTTTGTTGACTACTCAAGGGCGCGACTGTCCGGCTGGGTGATCCCCAGGGCCGGGAGGCTGATCCGTTCGGGCTGAAAACCACTGGCGGGCCAGTATGAAGATCCCCTACGATCCCCGCGATGACTACTCACTCTGCCGGCAGATTGGGGGTCCCGTCCGCGCAAGGTGAGTGCTGATGCCCACTCACATCGCGAACGGGGATTCCCGCCTTTCCTTCTGGTCGCGCGTACGCGAGTTCGCCGTACCGCCCTCCATGATCGAGACCGCGACCGCCCGCCGCCTCACCGGCGACTGGGCCGGGGCGTGCGCCGCCGCGGGTATCGATGTCGATCTCAGTCCGCGCGCTCTGACGCGCACCCACGGCCGGGAACTCGCCTCCCGAGTCCGGGCCGACCTCCGTCGTCTGGCGCCCGACCTGTTGCGCTGGCATCTGCCCAGGATCGCTCCTGACGGGCTGCTGCGCCCGGGGCTGACCATCACGCTGGCCCGGTACGGGACCGCGGGACGGGACGACGACCGTCCCCTCCACCTCGTGGTCCGGACTCCGCCGGCGTGGGCGGACGCCGGTCAGCGGATCAGCCTCGCGCTGTGGGACGGATCCGTCGCCGGGGGCGGCGCCCGGGGGCATCCGCATCCCCGTCCCAGCCGGCGGTTCCGCCTCGACCTGCACCGCCATCTGTGGGACGCGCGCAGGGCCGACGAGCTGCGGACCCGCTCCGGGGCCGGTCAGCCGGCCGGCCACCTCGTGACGGATCCGGACCTGCTGGGCATGGTGCCGCCCGGACACAGCTGTGCCGTCGACCGGTGGGCGGCCGAGGCGGAGCTTCTGCTCGATGCCGGACGATGGCCCACCCGTTCCGTCGTCGTACGGTTCGGCGGCCGGCATCGGCTGGTCCTGGACCTGGTCACGGACGGGCCCGGGCCGCCCGCCTTGCGCAGGGCTGCGGCCTCGGCGCAGGGCGGCGCCTCCGCGCTGCCGGTGCTTCCCGACGCGGCGACCTGGACGCTTCCCGACCTGGAACTGCTCCGCGCCGGGGCGATCGAGGCCGACCGGCTGCATCCACTGGTCGCCTCGGCACTCGTACCCGGGTATGCGCCGTCCGCCGGCCCCCCTCGGAACCCGCGCGGGGCGGGACAACCGCGCCTCGTGGACTGCCGAGGGGCGCGGCACCGGATCGGCCTGGTCGACGGGGTACTGGCCCCGCTGGACCACGACCCGGCCGAGATCCGGCGGGAGGAACTGCTGGCCGCGCTGAGCGGCACTCCGCTTCCCTGCCTGCAGGCGATCGACGAGGCCCACCGTCGCCCGGACTGCCTCAGCGGCGTCCGCGAACGGTTGGACCATGGCGACATCGCCGGTGCACTGGCCGTCGTCGAAGGCCTGCTGGGCCCCGACGCGCTGCTGCGCGACGGCGCCCTGCGCGACGAACTGGAAACGGCCGCGCGGCGGCGGATCACCTACGGCCTGTACCGGGCAGGCCTGTCCGGTCCCCGCCCCGACCGCTTCCCCGTGGACGTCGACAGTCGTCGCCGCACCCGTGACGACCGCTCCCGCCCACGCCACGCGGCCTCCCACTGACCCGGGACCCTGTCCCCCACTTCCTTCGCCTCCTCACGAACCCTCAGGTGATCACCATGCCCACGTGCGCCCCGTCCACTGCCACCGACGCCCCCTCCCACCCGACTCACGCGTCACAACTCGACGTGGCCGGGGACCTGTTGACCCTGCTGCGCGACACCACGACCGAACCGCGTCCCGACACCCAGCTGGAGGCCCTGACGCTGGCCGTGGCCGCCGACCTGCCCGTGCTGCTGTGGGGCGAGCCGGGGATCGGCAAGACCGCGGCCCTGACCCAGCTCGCCGCGGCCCTGGAGCTTCCGCTGACCACGGTCATCGCCAGCGTGCACGAGCCGTCCGACTTCTCCGGGCTGCCCATCGTCGGGGACGATCCCGCGCAGCAGGGTGTCCCGATGGCCCCGCCGGACTGGGCCGTGCGGCTCGTACGGGCCGGACGGGGGCTGTTGTTCCTGGACGAGCTGTCCACGGCACCGCCGGCCGTTCAGGCCGCGCTGCTCCGGCTCGTACTGGAACGGCGGATCGGCTCCCTGCAACTGCCGCCCGGCGTGCGGATCGTGGCCGCCGCCAATCCGCGGTCCTCGGCGGCCGACGGCTGGGAGCTGAGCCCGCCCCTGGCCAACCGGTTCGTCCATCTCCAGTGGACCCACGACCATGACGTCGTCGTACGCGGCCTCGGCGGGACCTGGCCCCGGGCCACCCTGCCCCGGCTCGACCCCGGGAGGTTGCCGGAGGCCGTGGACTTCGCCCGGCGCGCGGTGTGCGGGCTGCTCGCCGCCCGGCCCGGGCTCGTGCACCGCCTGCCCAGCAGTGAGGCCCGCCGGGGCGGACCCTGGCCGTCGCCCCGGAGCTGGGAGATGACGCTGTGTCTGATCGCCTTCGCGACCGCGGCCGGCTCCTCGAGGGACGTGCTGTCCTCGCTGGTCCGGGGCACCGTGGGCGACGGTCCCGGGCTGGAGCTGCTGGCCTGCCTGGACCGGATGGACCTGCCGGACCCCGAGGTGCTGCTCGCCGACCCTGCGGCTGCCGACCTGCCCGAGCGGGGGGATCTGCGCCAGGCGGTGCTCGACGGCGTGGTGGAGGCGGTCCGCAAGCGCCCCGACAGGTCCCGCTGGGACGCGGCGTGGGCGCTGCTGGTCCGGGCGGTGGAGACGGGAGCCGCGGACCTGGTCGTCGTTCCCGCCAACACCCTCGCGTCCCTGCGCCGGGAGGACTGGGACGTTCCGGCGGCGATCGAGCGGCTCGCCGGAGTAGTGTCGCTGTCCCGGCGGGCGGACCACGCGGCGGCCCGGTCCGCGGTCGCCACGAAGGCCGGACGATGAGCAGGGACGCACCGGGGACACTGGACCTCGACAAACTTCTCGCCGCCCGCCTCCACGCGGCCCGGGTCCGGCCCTACCTGGCGACGGCGCTGTTCGCCCTGCACCCCGTGGAATCGAGGGCCGTTCCGACGATGGCCGTCGACCGGCACTGGCGGTGCTACGTCTCGCCGGCGTTCGTGGACCGGACACCGGTCGAGGACCTGGCCGGCGTCTGGGTGCACGAGGTGTCGCACCTGCTGCGCGACCATCACGGGCGCAGTGACCGGGTCGCGCGGGAGCGCGGGCTGACCGGCCCCGGGGAACGGCTGCGGATGAACATCGCCGCGGACCTCGAGATCAACGACGACGTGTTCGGTGAGGGGCTGGTACGGCCCGAAGGCGCCGTCCAGCCGTCGTCCCTGGGGCTGGACGCAGGGGGGCTCATGGAGGACTACCTGCGCCAGTTCCGGCTCGGGCAGCATACGCAGGACCTCTCCTGGCTGGACTGCGGCAGCGGCGCCGACGGAGGGGACCGGGAGTGGGACCTCGGACCGGACGGCGCGCACGGTCTGAGCGAGCAGGAACGCGACGGGGTCCGGTTCCGGGTGGCGCAGGGCATCAACGCCCGGCCGGGGAACAGCCCGAAGGGCTGGCAGCGGTGGGCGGAGGAGGCGTTCCACCCGCCGCAGCCGTGGCGGGAGTTGCTGGGAGCGGCGGTCCGCTCGGCCACCTCCGGCCCCGGCGCGGGCGAGGACTACAGCTACGGCCGGCCCGCCCGGCGCTCGGCCGGAGTGCCCGGAGCCGTGCTCCCGAGCCTTCGGCGCAGACCGCCGCGAGTCTGCGTGGTCATCGACACGTCCGGCTCGGTCAGCGACGCCGAACTGGGCAGCGCGATCCTCGAGGTCGCCGCGATCTCCCGCGCCGTGGGCGGCCGACGCGACCTGGTGACCGTGGTGCCGTGCGACGCGGCGGCCCAGTTCGTGCACCCGCTGTGCCGGGGCGAGGGGATCCCGCTGCTCGGCGGGGGCGGCACGGATCTGCGTACGGGCTTCGCCAGGGCGCTCCGCACGCGGCCGGGTCCGGACGTCGTCGTGGTCCTCACCGACGGGTACACGCCCTGGCCGGACACCCGACCGGCGTGCCGGACGGTCGTGGGCCTGTTCCCCGGCGGGACTGCCGGCCGGCCGTGGCGCGAGGACAACCCCGACTACGTTCCGGACCGGCCGCCCGCCTGGGCTCGCGTGGTGGAGATCGGCGGCTGAGAGGGGCGCCGGGGTCGACAGCGGCTGCTCGGTGAATTCTGCCAGCCCGGTGAGCCCCCTTCGCCGTCGGTCTCAGAGCCATGGCCTGTCCGGCGGATCAGGTCACGGCAGAGGTGACGGTGCGTTAGGATCCCAGGTGGAGGGGGCGATGGTGGTGCTCCGGTCCGAGTTCCTCTTCCGCCCCGCCGTCGCGGCTACAGGCTGAGCGCGTCCTCCGCGTTGCCCACCCACGCAGTCACGGAGTTCTTGTCGGGCGAGACGTACAGGCCGGGAGTCGACGCCTTGAGTGGCGTCTGCTCCAGATCGGACTCGGTGTTCATGGTCATCGCGATCGAGTCGACGGTCTTCCCCGTGCCGTCGTTGGCACCGCCCATGAGCCCGGCGTATGCCGACTCGCCCGGTTCCAGCCTGATCGCGTCTTCCAGACCGGGTGCCTCGCCTCGCTCCGTGGCCTGCCCGTCCAGATCGCCGAAGGTCACGACCGGGTGGCCCAGCACCTTGCACGCCTTGGTCCCCTTGTTGCTGATCTTCAGCAGGTAACTGCTGGTCGTCGGCTCCGCCGGGGTCGCAGTGAACTTCACGTCGAAGGTGCTGCAGGGAAAGACGTCGTAGTCGGGGTCGGAAGCGGGCGACGCGCCGTCCCCGCCGCCCGCCGAGCCCTGATCCACGGACGCCGACGGCGTCGTCGGCTTCGTCGGCTTCGTCGGCTTCGACGGCGTCACAGACTCCGTCGCGCCGACGGTCGGCTTCTCGGCCCCGCCCGCCGCGTCGTCCTCGGCGGGGCCACAGGCGGTAAGGGCCAGACCGGATACGACGGCGAGGACGACGACGGCTCTGCGAACAGTACTCATGGTGATGTTCCCCCCGAATGAGAAGCGTCAAGTGCGCTGATCAAGTACAAGGTCCCGCAGGAGTTTCACAGCTCTGTGACGGCGTCTTGCCGAATCCACGACAGTGGCCGACCCGCTGCACGTCAGGCAGCAACGGGTCGGAAGCCCGAAAGCCGAGGCCCGCATCCGCTTCTGCCACCCGGAGGGACAGCTCGGTTACCGCAGTTCCTTCCCTCCCGACGCCTTTGCCCGTCGAGACGGTCCCGGAGTTGGCTGACGCCCCGCTCCCGGCGTCCATGGATCTGCCTCCCGCGCGGCTCAGAGGCCGCCGGTGACGCGGAGCGCGTCGTCGGTGGCCAGGCCGAGGCGGGCGGCCAGGGCGAGGCCGTCGTCGAAGGTGACGTCGTCTCCCGCCAGACGGACGGCGGCCAGGGCCGGCGGGACCCTGCCCTGGTCCAGCAATGTGGTCCACTGCTGCCGCGTGAGGGCGAGGTAGCGCAGGTTCGGGAGGTCGGCGAGAACGGTCAGGTCGGCGATGTCGGCGCCGGAGAGATCGAGCCCGTGCAGGTGGGGGGCCGTACGCAGCGGGGTGAGATCGGCCGGGGCGGTGGTGCTCAGGTCGAGAGACGCGAGGTGGGGGTGGCCCGCGAGCGCGGTGAGGTCGCCGCCGTCGAGGGCGACGCGGAGGGACTCGACGGGCAGGTCGCGCACGGGCGTCAGGTCGGCGGTGGTGGAGCGGTTGAGGTGCAGACGGCGCAGGCGGGGAGCGTCGCTGAGCGGGCCGAGGTCGACGATGCCGGTGGCGTCGTTGATGTGGATGGCCTGGAGGGTGGGCGGAACCTCTTCGGGGATGTCGCCGATGATCTGCTGGGTGACGGCGTCGCTGGCCGGCCGGCGCAGGGAGATGTGGTCGTCGTACTTCTCGTAGGAGCCCTGTTCCAGCAGTTCCAGGTGCTCCTGGAGCAGGGAGGTGAGGGAGTCGGCGACGTACACGGGGCCGTCGTCGTAGTCGCGGCCGGTCACGATGATCTGTCCGGGCCGTCCGTCGCGGGCGGGGTCCATGTCGACGGCCAGGTAGTTGCCGTCCTCACGGGTGGCGAAGCGGATCCATCCGGGGTGGCCTCCGCAGCGGCGGACGGTGTCGGCGGGGACGGTCTCGAAGACGACGGCCTCCCACTCCAGGTCCCAGCCGAACCAGGGCCGGTCCTGCCACTCGCGCCGGTCGGTGTACTCGGCGACCAGGCTCTCCAGGGACAACCAGGCGTTGTTCCGGATCAGGTAGCGGTGCCGGTATCCGATACCGTCCCCGTCGGCGATCAGGTACAGCGCCCGCAGGTCGGCGGGCAGCGGGCGCCCGATGCGGCGTTCGGCCTCGTCGAGCGCGGCGACGGTGACGGGCGGGGGCAGTTCCTCGGCGCCTCCGAGGATGGCGGCGCGCCGCTCGAGGTAGGCACGGAACCTCGCCGCCGCCAGCTCGGGGTCGCCGGCCGGGGCGGCGGTGCCCGCCTCCTGGCGGAGGCCTGGCTGCGGCAGGCGGAAGCCGGCGTCGAGGACGATCTCGTATCCGCCGCCGTGTCCGGTCACGCGGCCGACGGCGTCCGTGAAGGTGACGAGCCGGTACGCCCCGGAGGGCCGGCAGTCCATCTCCCAGCTGATGGGCTCCCAGCCACGGTCGTCGCGTATCGCCCCCGCGAGTTCCGTCAGCAGGTCGTGCATCTCGGGCAGCCACATGGGCGCGCGCGTGCCGGGAACGGTGTAGCCGCCGGTCATTCCGCTTCCGCCATGGCCTGCCCGGCCCGAGAGCACGGCCCGTGTCCAGCCGGCCGGTGCCTTGGTGACGATCTGTTCGGCCATGCGGCGGGCCGCCTGCTCAACCATGTGCCCCTCCTCCCGTTCTGTGGACTGCGCCGGCCATGCTGGCAGGCACCACTGACATCAGCGGCTGTCGGCGCCCCGACGTTCCAGCCGGGCGCAGTGCAGATCGGCGCATGACCCGGTCCTGGGCGCGGCCGGGTGCCGTGGGCCGCTCCGCACCGGTTCACCATCCGGCCCGGGGGCCGAAGGCCGCGGGACGGGACGTCGGCCGGCAACTCGCGTCGCCCGGGGACCCGTCGGCCCGGCGAACCTTCACAAGAACCGTCCCTCCCATGGCACGCGTCCTGATCTACGGTGCCATCAGTCACCCATGACGAGGGAGGAAGGCCGTGGAGCAGGCAAGGACAGCGCTCGCCGAGCGGATCGCCGAGCAGAGAAGGGGAGTTGGGGACCCTCGCGCGCTGGTCGGTGAGATGCGGCGCTCGGTCCTTCTGCTGCCGACGCCCGACGGAGGTCTGTGGTCGGCGCGTTCGGGCGGGGTGCGATGGATCTGCGCTTTCACCGACGAGGCCGCGCTGGCACAGTTCGCCCTGCTCCACGGATCCGGTGATCAGCCCGTGGACTACGCGGCGTTGCTGGGCGCGCGCATCGTGGATGAGATCGTGCCGTCGTTGAACGAGCCCGCCGGTCTGGCCGTCGACATCGCCACCGAGGACGGGTCGATGTTCTTCCCGCCGGTCGCCGGCATCGTTCCGGACGCGGCCGCTGTCGCCACCGGTGAGGCGGAGGAGGAGCGCGGTCATGAGTGGTGACGGTCAGGATCTGCGGCTGGGCAAGGCGGCCGTTGCGAAGTTCACGCAGGGCGTGGGCGCGACCATCGATCAGCTCGGTGAACTCGGCGGCGCCACGGGTTCGGTGATGGGCAAAGGCTTCTCGGAGCTGGCGATGACCGGGATGGAAGCCGGGCACCACGGCCTCTCGGTCGACTTCGAGGACTTCTGCGAGCGCTGGGAGTGGGGCGTGCGCGCCCTGGTGAGCGACGCCAGCGCGATCGCGAACCTGCTCGGCCTGGCGGCGGGCACCCAGTGGGAGCACGACCAGTACGTGGCGGGCGCGCTGAAGGTGGGCGTCAACTCCGTGATGGGCGGCAACCCGCACGCTTCGGAGGAGGAGATCGCCCAGCAGGACTGGGGTGAGGTGTTCACGCCGGACTACCTGAACCCGGACTGGAGCGCGGAGTCGTTCGACAAGGCGGGTGAGGACATCGAGCAGACCTGGAAGGACACCGGCCGCACCGTCCTCACCGAGGGCGAGGGCGGCCGGCGGTCGGAGGTGCTCAAGGACGCGCTCGGTATCTCCGACGACCAGTGGGACCAGGCGCTGGACGACACCTTCGGCCCGTCGCCGCAGGAGCGCGCCCAGCAGGCACAGCAGCAGGGTGAGTCCGGGGGGAACTGACCATGGGTATCGGCGACTTCATCAGTGACATCACGCCCGACTCGGTCGAGGACGCGGTCGAGGGCGGCGTCGAGTGGGTCGGCAACCGGGTCGAGGACGCCGGGAACTGGACCGCCGACCGGCTGGACGACGTCGGCTGGGAGTCCGGCGCGGACTGGGTGCGTGAGCAATCCCGTTCGGTCGCCAACCGGTTGGGCGCCGAGGTCGACGAGATGGACCTCGGGCAGACCGAGGACAAGACCAAGCTGATCTACGGCAGCCCGGACAAGATCCGTTCCACGGCCGAGAAACTCCGCGCCTTCCAGACGGCCTTCGACAACGCCGGCGAAGGCCTCAAGGGCCTCGACTCCTCCCAGCTCAAGGGCGAGACGGCCAAGGCGGTGCGGACCGCCGTGGGCACCCAGCCGCCCAAGTGGTTCACCGGTGCCGACGCCTGTGAGAAGGCGGCCGCCGCGCTGGAGGCGTTCGCCTCCACGGTCACCTGGGCGCAGGGGCAGGCGCAGACGGCGATCGACAAGTGGAAGGAGGGCACCAAAGCCTCCGAGGACGCCGCCGACGCCCACCGCAAGAAGATCGACGACTACAACAGCGCGGTCAAGCGCTACAACGCCCAGCCCGCCGACCAGCGCGACCTCTCCACGCTGCCGCCGTGCCCCGCCCCGACGTTCGACGACCCCGGCAAGAAGCTGATGCAGGAGGCGCAGGACATCCTCGCCGAGGCCCGCAAGCAGCGGAACACGGCGGCGGAGACCGCGCGCTCCGCGGTCCGCGCCGCCCGCGACACGGCCCCTGAGAAGCCTTCGTACGCCGAGCAGTTGGGCGACGGTGTCCAGGAAATGCAGATCATGGGGGACCATGTCGGCGGCGGCGTCATCAAGGGCACGGCCGGCATCCTGAACTTCGTCCGCTCGGTCAACCCCCTGGACCCTTACAACATCACGCACCCGGCCGAGTACGCCACGTCGCTGAACAGCCTGGCCGCGGGGCTGGTGGTCGCCGCCAACGACCCCGTCGGCACCGGCAAGCAGATGATCAGCGACTTCATGAAGGACCCGGCCGAGGGCTTCGGCCGGCTGCTTCCCGACGTCGCGCTGACCGTGGCCACCGGCGGAGGCGGCGCCGCGGTGAAGGGCGTACGCATCGCCGAGGACGCCGCCGACGCCGCGCGGGTGCGCAGGCTGGTCGACGACGCCCCCGAGGGCACCCACAACCGCCCGGACGGCGGGCGCACCACTGACGGCACGGACCCCGTGGACCTGGCCTCGGGCCGGATGTTCCTGCCCCAGACCGACCTCGCGATTCCGGGCATCCTGCCGCTGGTGTTCACCCGCCGCACCGAGTCGGGCTGCACGGCCGGCCGCTTCCTGGGGCTCGCCTGGACCTCCACCGTCGACGAGCGTCTGGAGATCGACGCCATCGGCGTCCTCCACGTCACCGCCGAGGGACTTCTGATCCCGTACCCGCACCCGGTCCCCGGCGCGCCCACCACACCGGAATCGGGCAGGGCCCGCACGCTTCTCGCCCGGGACACCGACGGCGACTACACCGTCACCGACCCCGACACCGGCCTGACCCGCCACTTCACCGCCCCGTCCGGCAGCGAACCGGGCGGCGACGGAACCGCCTGGCTCACCGGCATCACCGAACCCAACGGCCACACCGTCACCGTCGACCGCGCCGAGGACGGCCTGCCACTGGCCCTCGTCCACTCGGCAGGTCACCAGGTGAAGCTGTCCGTCGCCGACGGCCTGGTCACCGGCCTGTCCCTGGCCGGCGCGGGCGAGGGCGGGGCGGATCTGCCCCTGATGAGCTACGGCTACGAGGACGGCAACCTCACCGCCGTCACCAAGCCGTCGGGCGCCACCACCACGTTCGTCTACGACGACCGCCACCGCGTCATCGCCTGGATCGACTCCAACGCACGCCGCTACGACTACGTCTACGACGACCGCGACCGCGTCATCGCCGAAGGCGGCGAAGCCGGCCACATCCAGATCACCCTCACCTACACCGAACCCGACCCCGAGACGGGCCACCGCACCACCACACTCACCACGGCCGAGGGGCACGCGACCCGCCATCTGATAGGTGCGGGCTGCCGCGTCCTGGCCACCACCGACCCCCTCGGCCACACCACCCGATTCACCTACGACACCCACGGCAACCTGCTGACCCGCACCGACCCGCTGGGCCGCACCACCGCCTACGCCTACGACGAGGAGGGCCGGGTGGTGTCCGCCACCCGGCCCGACGGGAGCGTGCTGCGCACCGTGCGGGGCCCGTTGGGCCTGCCGGTGGAGGTGATCGGCCCGGACGGGCACCGCACGACCTACGCATACGACAAGCGCGGCAACCGCACCTCGGTCACCGACCCGGCCGGACACACCTCGCGCTACGGGTACGACCAGCACGGCCGCCTGACCTCCGTCACCGACGCCCTCGGCGCCACGACGCGGATTGTCTGCGACCGCGCGGGCCTACCGGCGGAGGTCACCGACCCGGCCGGCGGGACCACCCGACTGCAACGCGACGCCCTCGGCAGATTCCTGCACATCACCGACCCGGTCGGCGGAGTCACCCGCTTCGTCTGGGACGCGGACGGCAATCTCGTCTGCCGAACCGCCCCGGACGGTGCCACCGAGTCATGGACCTACGACGGCGAAGGCAACTGCCTCACCCACACCGACCCGGCCGGAGGAGTGACCCGCTTCGAGTACACCCACTTCGACCTCCTCGCCACCCGCACCGAACCGGACGGCTCCCGCTACGCATTCGAGCACGACGCCGACCTGCGCCTTACCCAGGTGACCAACCCGCAGGGTCTCTCCTGGAGTTATGAGTACGACCCGGCGGGCCGCCTTGTATCGGAAACCGACTTCGACGGCCGAACCCTCAGCTACTGTCTCGATGCCGCAGGGCACCTGACGTCCCGGACCGACGCCCTCGGCGGCGTCCTCACCCTGGAGCACGATCAGCTCGGCCGAATGATCAGAAAGGACGCTGGAGGCAGGACCGTCACCTACGCCTACGATGCGTCGGGACGCCTCGTGCAGGCCTCCGGCCCCCACGGCGACCTGATCCGACAGTACGACCGGCGCGGCCTGCTCAAAACCGAACTCGTCGACGGCAGCGCCATCACCTACAGGTACGACGCACTCGGCCGCCGGACTCGACGCGTGACGCCGACCGGCCATGTCACCACGTACGCCTACGACGTGGCAGGCCGCCTCGACCGGATGGCCCCGAGGGGCCCTCAGGTCGACATCACCCAAGACGCCCCAGACCGGGTAGTGAAGTATCGCGCTCCTACGGCGATACGTTGACTCTGTCATCCGTCCGGGACGAAGTCGGCAGGCTTTCCGGGCAGCACCTCGCGGCCGGTGGACAGACCCTGAACAGCCGTACGTACACCTACCGTGCCGACGGTCACCTCACCTCCGTGGTCGATCAGTTGTCCGGCACTCGGTCGTTCGAGCTCGACAACGTCGGCCGAGTCGTCGCCGTCAACGCCCACGGGTGGACCGAACGCTACGCCTACGACCTCGTCGGCAATCAGACCGAAGCCTCCTGGCCCTCATCGCATCCAGGCCACGAGACAACCGGCCCTCGTACGTACACCGGCACCATGATCACCCGTGCTGGCAACAGCCGCTTCGAACACGACCGTCTCGGGCGCGTGGTCCTCAAGCAGCGGACCCGCCTGTCCCGCAAGCCCGAGACCTGGCGTTACACATGGGACTCCGAGAGCCGCCTCACCTCGGTCGTCACGCCGGACGGCAGCCTCTGGAACTACCGTTACGACCCACTGGGCCGGCGCATCGCAAAGCAGCGCCTCGCGGGCGACGGTGAGACCGTCCTGGAGGAAACCCGCTTCACCTGGGACGGCATGGTCCTGTGCGAACAGACGACCGTCTCCCATGACCTGCCCGACATCGTCGCACTCACCTGGGACCATCGCGGCTCGACTCCCCTCGCCCAGACCGAACGCATCCTCGCCCGCGACGCCGGTCAGCAGGAGATCGACCGCCGATTCTTCGCCATCGTCACGGACCTCGTCGGCACCCCGACCGAACTGGTCACCGAGAACGGGGACATCGCCTGGCGCACCCGGTCCACTCTCTGGGGCACCACCGCCTGGAACCGGAGCAGCACCACCTACACACCCCTCCGCTTTCCCGGCCAGTACCACGACCCCGAAACCGGCCTTCACTACAATCTCTTCCGGCACTATGACCCCGCCACGGCCCGCTATCTCACCCCGGATCCGCTCGGCCTCGCTCCCGCGCCCAACCCGGCCGCCTATGTCCACAATCCGCACACCTGGACGGATCCACTGGGCCTTTCTCCCTATCAAGAGAAGGGAGGAAGCGCGGAGATCGATCCCAGAAAGCTCGACTACCTGTTCAACAAGGACATCAAACCGGACTCACACAACTCACCGAGGGCACTCCAGAACGAACTCCAACTCCACCGAATCGGCATACCGGACACCCCAGAGATGCGGCAATACGTCACCGATCATCTGACACATGCCGCCCAACAGCCGTTCGGGCGCACATTTACCAAGGAGTGGCCCGGCGGGAGTGGCGAATTCGGCGTGACCGAATCTGTCCTTCACGGCCCGCACGGAGCACTTGGTGTCGAGAGCACCTGGGAGATTCTGCCGGACGGCGGACATAGACTCTCCACAGTCATCTTCCGCGGCAGTGGCCCAAATGTAAGCATCCACGGCAGCCTGGACCACTGGCCGCCGTACAGTGGAAAGTGAAGGTGGACGTGTACCGAGAGTTCCTCACCCCCGACGACGAAGAGGTCTACGAGACCATCGGCGAATGGCCGGATTCGGACGAGACTGGCGCACGGATTCTCACCCTGCAGGATAATTTCGGACACTCGCTCATTTTTTCCTACGATGCACTGGCAAGGTCAGTGAGGATCCGCTGGATGAACGATCGGGGAACCGAGATGCTGGATTTCTTCCGCGAAAGCGCAACGCGCCTTTCCTTCACCTCAGGGGAGTCAACCAAGCACATTTCCATCGAATTCTGCACAGGCGAGTGCACGGGGACCATGGAGATTCAGGTGACGCCCCACCTGTCGGTACGCGACCGCCTCCTGTTCCAATGAGGAAGCGCTTTCACTCCCCGTATCCGCGCGGTAAGAAAGGCAACCCGTTCGAGAACCGTGCGGATGTGGAAAAAGCCGCGTTTGAGCTCGCCAGCGTTCGCCACAGTGAAGATCCCATCGCAGAGTGGATGGCCACGGGGACAAACAACTGAGACACACTCCGGGTTACGTTTATTCGCCCGACCCGGCGCACTGGGGAAATTGCCGGTAATTCGAAAGGGACAGCGGCTCGCGTGTGGCAATGCAAGGGCGCAACGGCCCGACGGTAGCCTCGGCTGTCCGGAGTCGCAACTGAATGCCGTGGAGACCGGTGAAAGGTCAGGGATCATGAAGGACCGGCAGGCACCGGAGTGGCTGGACACCCTTGGGCGCTGCGGACTTGAGGTGACGGGGAAGGCGGCAACTGACGGCCCACCCGTGAACGCCGCCATCTATGCGGTCAGCGGATTCGAGGTGGAGCCGGTCGCCGCAATCCCCGCCTCCGCCCCCCACGCTGCCGACGAACTGGACGAGGCGTGGCATCACCATGCTTCACAAGCTTCGCTCTACGGGGGGAACGGAGAGTTCCTCATCCTCCCGCCCATCCCCGGCGGGAGCGAGGTCGGCTGGGTGCGTGTAAAAGACCCGGTCGGCAAGAACCTCCCGTCACGTATCTCCGGGGTAAGTGGTTCGCCCGAGTTCGTGGCCGTTTCGGTTGACGGCCGCCATCTGTGTGCCGCCTCCGTCGAAGAATCCGATTACTGGGTGGTAGTGCACGAATTCAAAATCCAATGAGCGTCACGAGTGTCATTTCAACGCAAGACGTCCTCCGTAACGCCCACGCCGCTGGTCAGGGGTGAACCACTGCGGCGGCTCGACCGCGATCTGGAGCAAGGCGATGCTGTGGCACGGGGGAACCGCTGGGACATCGTCGTCGACGGCCGCGCGCATCATGGAGGACGTCAGGTCGTAGGCCCGCACCGCCAAGCAGCGTCCTGGCGGACAACGGTGAAACCGTCCCGGTGGAGGGCAGGATTCCAGCCAAGAACGGCTACAGCAACCTGGTCGAGGACTATGCCGACCGGGCGGAAGTCGTGAACCACCGGCCTGACCCGCCCACGGCGACCCGCTCCGTTCGGACCACCGGCAGGCCGGCCGGAACATCGGCCCCCTGCCACCCACCCACGGCGAGCCGTAAACCGCCCTAAAATGGAACAAATTCTCCATGGCGATCGAGGCCAAAGTGTCGGCCAACGGTGTGGCATCGAACTCGTACCCATTCGGCGCCGTGGGTGTCGGCGAAGCGGCCGAGCGCGACGACGCACTGGTCAGTGCCGTCATCAGCGCCGTGCAGGCGACCGGAGCCCATGCCGCAAGTGTGTTCCTGCTCTCCGGCGACCATCGCTCTCTCGTGCTGGCCGCGGTGTGCGGGTCGCCCCCCTCCCTGGTCGGCGGATGGCGTCGGATCCCGGTGCACAGCCGTATCCCGGTGGCTGAGGCGTACCGCTCCGGACGCACCGTCCTCCTGGCCGACGCGCAGGAGACCATGCGGCGCTTCCCCCAGCTCTCGGTCGCCGCGCCCTACCCTTTCGGCTCTGCTTCCGTGCCCGTGAGAGCAGGCGAGCGGACCTTCGGGGCGATGGCTGTGCTCTGGGCACCCCGGCCTGACGGGTCAGGGCTGTCGAGGGCCCAGCGCCGACAACTGCGCTCCGCGGCGGACCGTCTCGGCACCGCCCTCGCCGGGCTGAGCGCCCCCCGGACGCTCGGACACTACGACGACCGGACGGCTCCGGTGATGGTCACCGTGCCCTCCGCTCCGGTGACAAGGGTGGGCCTGTTCGACTGGAACCTCGCGACCGGCGCCCTCACGGCCGACGACGAGCTGTGTGCGATCTTCGAGATTCCGCCCAGCGAGTTCGACGAACGGGCGGCCACCCTGGCGGCCAGGATCGAGCCGGCGGACCTGCCGGGCTTCCGCTCCGCCGCCCGTGCCGCGGTCGAGGAAGGCCATGTGCTCGCGCACTGCCTGCGCCTCCGGGACGGCGTCGGGGGGCACCGCACTGTCGAGCTGTGGGGTCGGGTTCCCGAGAACCCGGGCGACCGGCAGGCGTCGTCCCATCTGTTCGGCGCCGTACTGGACGCGGGGAGCGGCATGGCCGCCGTGGCCGCGATCGAGCGACTCGCGGACGGCTTCTTCGCGCTCGCTCCGGACGGACGTGTCACCTACGCCAACCACAGCTTGGAGAACCTGCTGCGGGCCCGTCAGGACGAACTGCTCGGCCGGCGCCCCTGGGACGTCCTCCCCTGGCTGGCCGATCCCGTCTACGAGGACCGTTACCGGGCCGCCGTGGTCTCCCAGCAACCCGTCTCCTTCCTGGTCCGCCGACCGCCCGACGAGTGGCTCGTCTTCTCGCTCCACCCCGGCACGCAGGGCATGACCGGCTGGGCGGCGTCCGTGAGGCAGCCGGTGCCGGCCGGCACCGGCCCCGGGACGCCCGTGGCGCAGGAGGGACCGCCCGTCTCCCTGTCGCCTCCGCCCGCGGCCCCGCGCCTGGGGGTCCTGTACCGCGTGCTCCAGGTGGGCAGCGCCCTCACCGGCGCGGTCACCGCGCACGAAGTGTGCGATGTCGTCGCCGAGCAGCTGCTACCCGCTTTCGGCGGCCAGAGGCTGGCGATCGGCGTGGTGGAGGAGCGGCGCCTGCGCCTGTTCGCGCAGCGCGGCTACTCGAAGCGTTTCTCGCCCGGTTCGAAGGCACCCCGTTGCATGCCCGGCTGCCCGTGACCGACGCGCTCGCCTCCGGCGCCCCGCTGTTCGTCGAGTCACGGCGACAGCTCCTCGATGCGTACCCCGGCATCCCGGTCGGCAAGTCCAGCTCGTGGGCGTTCCTGCCGTTGATCGCCGCCAATCGCCCGGTCGGCGTCTGCATGCTCGGCTTCGACGACGTCCATCGGTTCCCCGAGGAGGAGCGCGGACTCCTCACCGCGCTGGGCGGCCTGATCGCCCAAGCCCTCGAGCGCGCCAGACTCTACGACGCGGAGTTCGCCCTCGCCCGCGGCCTGCAGGACGCGCTGCTGCCGCACCGGCTGCCCACACTGCCGGGCCTGCGCGTCACCGGGCGCTATCTGCCGGGCACCAGGGGTATGGACATCGGCGGCGACTGGTACGACGTCATCCCCACCGGCGACGAGGTCTCGCTGATCGTCGGGGATGTCGAGGGGCACAACGTCGCAGCGGCCGCCGCCATGGGCCAGTTGCGGAGCGCGATGCGGGCCTTCGTCACCGCCGGCCACCGGCCGAGCGACGTCGTCGCCAGCACCAACCGGCTCCATCTGGACCTCGACCCCACGTTGCTCGCCAGCTGCTGCTACGCCTGTTTGCACCCCCGCTCCGGGGTGGTGCGCATCGTCCGCGCGGGCCACTGCCCGCCCCTGCTGCGCCTGCCCGACGGACACGCCGAAACCCTGGATGCGCCGGGCGGCCCTGTGCTGGGCGTCGAGACAGCGGCCTACTATCCGGAGTTCGCGCTGCGTCTCGTGCCCGGCTCGATCCTGGCCCTGTACACGGACGGGCTGATCGAGAGGCGCGGCTCGGACATCGGTTCCGGCATCGACCGGCTCCGGGCCTCCTTGGCCCGCAGGGGCGGGGGTCGTCTGGAGGACCTGGCCGATGGCCTGCTGCAGGATGCCCGCGAGTCCGCCGACCGCGCGGACGACATCGCGCTCCTGCTCAGCGAGTACGCCCCGCCGTCGAAGAGAGCCGTGTGGACCGACCGCCAGGCCGATCACCCAGGCCAGGTCCGCGACGCCGCCGTCACTTGCCCCAGATCTTCCGGTACGCCTCCCGGTAGCCGGACGGATCCCAGGTCGTGACGCCCTCGCTGTTGTCGGCCGTGGTGATGTGGACGGGGGCCGTGTACCCGCTGGCGGGACGGCCGGAGAAGGCGCGGTTGAACTCGTCGACGATCTGCCAGCCCTGCAGGGACAGCGGTTCGGGGACGGTGGCGGCCTGGTACTGCCTGCTGTTGATGCGCTGGAAGGCGGAGGGGTCGCCGTCGCCGGCGCCGATGTTGAAGGGCGGCCCCGAGCCTTTCTCGCCGGCCGCGCGGAAGGCGGGGGCGGCGTCGGCGAAGTACAGGTCGTTGATGGCGACGGAGTGGGTCCACCTGCTGCGGAACCGGGACAGGAGCGAGGAGATCTCCCGCGGGGTGCGGCTGCTCGCGTCCGGGATCGGAATGTTCTCGTAAGCGAGCAGCTTGACGCCCGGACAGGTGGCGAGCTCCTTCCTGATCAGCTCGGACTTGTTCCGGGCGAAGGGGATCGAGGCGTCGGTGATGAGCACGACCCCGGCCCGGCCGTTGGAGTGCGAGATGATCCACCGCGCGCTGATTCCGGCCACCTCCTCGACACGGGTGGTGACGTTGGTGAAGAGCTCGGGCCGCCGGCTGGGCCCGGGAGCCGCGACCGCGTGCCAGCCGACGAGCGGGATGCCCGCCGCGTCGGCCCGCGCGACCTGCCGCGACGTCGAGTTGGGGTCGAACCCGCCGATGACGATGCCCGCGGGCTTGAGGGCCACGGCCTCGCTCATCGCCGCCTGGATGCCGGCGGGGGTGCCACCGCCGTCGATCACCCGGACGTTCCAGCCGATGACCCGCGCGGCCTGCCGCACCCCGTTCGCGGCGCCCGCGACTCCGGGATTGGTCATGGTCTGGGCGACGTAGACGATGGTCTTGCCGGACACCGCCGCGGGGCCGCTGGTCGGTCCGCCCCAGGGAATGTCGGTCTTCTCCGCCTGTGTGACGGCGGCCCGGGCCCTGGCATGGACGGCGGGGCAGCCGCTCGGGCCCGTACTGGACTCCCCCGCGTCGCCCGAGGAACCGCGTTCGCACCCGGCAAGGACGGTTGCCGTCGCCAGCAGGGCGCAGGAGGCGAGCCGGACCGTGGAGACACCGGGAGTGGCCCTGCGGTTGCCGTGCACGGGAACTCCTTGCGTGAGACGGGCGGGAGGACGGGGCGGGGGCACGGAGGTGGTGCCCGCGGCGTGGGTCAGGGAGTGGTGCCTGGCGCACCACCGTCCTGCGTCGGGGAGGACGGTGGCCCGGGCGGAGCGGTGGGCGCGGGCGCGTCGCGGGTCGCGACGGCGCCGCTGCGCAGTCGGCGGCGGGCGGCGTAGCCGGCCAGCCCGACGGCGACGAGCAGGGTGCCTCCGTAGAACAGCGGCACCGTCCAGAAGTCGGCGCCCAGCTGGCCGATGCCGGTGAGCCCGACGGCGAGCACCGCGACGGCCACGACGGTGCCGACGGCGTTGGGCCGGCCGGGTTTGATCGCCGTGGAGCCGAGGAGGGCGCCGACGAAGGCGGGCAGCAGGTAGTCGAGGCCGACGCTCGGATTGCCGATCTGCTGCTGGGCCGCGAGCAGCACCCCGGCGAAGCCGACGATCAGCCCCGACGCGGCGAACGCGTACACGGTGTGTCTGCGGGTCGGGATGCCGACGAGCTCGGCCGCACGCGGGTTCGAGCCGACGACGTACAGGTACCGGCCGAGGGGCAGCCGCTCCAGCGCCAGCCAGAGAACGGCCGTGAGACCGAGCACGTAGAAGGCGGGGACCGGAAGGCCGAGGAACGTGGAGTCGTAGAGGTCCGTGAACGCTGCCGGAAGGCCTTGCGGGCCGGGGACGATCCGGCCGCCGTCGGTGATCCAGCCGGTCACGGCGTACATCATGCTGCCGGTCCCGAGGGTGGCGATGAAGGAGTCGATCCGACCGAACACGACGATGACACCGTTGAGGACGCCCACGACCGCCCCTCCGGCGATCACCGCGAGGCAGGCGTACGGCCAGGGCCATCCGTTGTTGACGACGAGCTGCATCACCGCGACGTGTGCCAGGCCGAGGCCGTAGCCGAGGGAGAGGTCGAACGCGCCGGTCACGATGGGGACCATGGCGGCGAGCGCGAGGACGGCCGGGATCGACTGGTTGGACAGGACGGAGTCGACGGTGTCCAGCGTGGGGAAGGTGCGGGGCAGGGCGAGGGAGAAGATCAGGACGAGCAGGGCGGTGAGGCCGAGCAGGCCGTAGGCGCCGATGAGGTGTCCGCCCGGTCGGTGCGGTCGTCTGCGGGGTGCGGAAGGGGAGGGCGGGGCGGTCATGGGTTCGTCCCGGTTCCGGACGGGGGCACGGCCGAGGCCGCCCGGGTCAGCCTTGCCACCGTGAGGGCGGCGCCGCTCAGTTCGGCCGTCACGGAGCCGCGGACGAAGACCAGGGCGCGTCGGCACACACCCGCGACCTCCTCGAAGTCGCTGGAGATGAGCAGGACCGCGAGGCCTGCGGCCAGCGCCTCGTCGAGCAGGCGGTGGATCGCGGCCTTGGCGCCCACGTCCACGCTCGCGGTCGGTTCCTCGAGGATCAGCAGGCGCAGGCCCACCCGGAGCCACCGGCCGATCATGACTTTCTGCTGGTTGCCGCCGGACAGGGTGGCGATGGGGGCCTCGCTGTCGCGGGGGTGGACCGAGAACCGTTCGATCAGGGTGGTGGCCTCGGCGCGTTCGCGGCGGGGGCTGATCCAGTGCAGCGCCGGCCGGCCTCCCACGCGGGGATTGGCCAGGAGGTTCTCCCGTACGGTCAACTCGGCGAGGCAGCCCTCCCACAGTCGGTCGCCGGACACGAACCCGACCCCGAGGCCGACGGCGTCGGCAACCGTGCGAGGCCGGTACGGCCGGCCGCCGAGAAGGGCCCGCCCGTCGAGAAGGGTCCGGGAGCCCGCGAGGGCCCGGCCCAGTTCCGTGTGTCCGGCACCCGTGAGGCCGACCAGGCCCACGACTTCCCCGCCCCCGAGCTCCAGGCCGACCGGGCCCGAGCCGGTGGTCCGTACGCCGTCCAGGGTCAGCACGGCCGAGCCGCCGGCCCGAGCCCTGGCCGGGCGGTGGTCGGGCAGTTCCTCGCCGACGATGTCGTGCACCAGACGCGCGGGGCTGTGGTCCGCGAGCGAGCCGTGGCTGACGAGGCGGCCGTCACGCAGTACGGCGAAGGCGTCGGCTACCTCGTACACCTCGTCCAGGCGGTGGCTGACGTAGAGGATGCCGTGCCCGCGGTCGCGCAGGTCGTGCAGAACGCGGAACAGCCGGGCGCAGTCCGCGGCGGGGAGGCGGGCGGTCGGCTCGTCGAGGACGATGAGCTTCGCGTCTGCCGCCAGGGCTCGGGCGATGGCGACCAGCGAACGCTCGGCCGGGGCGAGCCGGGCGATCGACACGTCGGGGTCGAGATGTCCGGCGACGATCCGCAGGGCGTCACCGCAGCGCTCGCGGGCACGCCGCCAGGAGATCAGTCCGGCGCGGCGCGGATAGCCGGCGCTCAGGGCGATGTTCTCGGCGACCGTCATCCATTCCACGAGCCCGAGGTCCTGGTGGATGAAGGACATGCTGCGGGTGGCGGCATGGCTCCCGAGGGGGTGCCCGCCCACCGTGATGTGCCCGGCGTCGGCGTGGTGGACGCCGGCGAGCACCTTGATGAGCGTGGACTTCCCGGCCCCGTTGGGTCCGAGGAGGGCGAGGACGCTGCCGGCGTGGACGTCGAGGTCGACCCCGGTCAGCGCGAGGGTCCCGCCGAACCGCTTGCCGAGCCCGCGGATGCGTACCAGGGGTTCCGTCCCGAAGGGCGCAGCCGCCTTCGCGGACGTGTCGGGAGCGTCGTGCACGGACATCTCCGGGAGGTTGGCCTGGCGAGTTCTTCCCGACGTTCAAGGGCGGAGACTGGCGGGATCAATCATGTCTTATCAGACATTCCCCTCGTATGTCGTTGAGCTCATATGCCGTCGAGTCCGCATTCGGCCCAGATGACCTTCCCCTCCGGGAGGTAGCGCGTACCCCAGGTCTGTGACAGCTGCGCGACGAGGAACAGGCCACGTCCGCCCTCGTCGGTGCTGGCCGCCCGGCGCAGGTGCGGGGCCGTGTTGCTGGCGTCGGAGACCTCGCAGATCAGGGTGCGGTGGTGCAGCAGCCGCACCCGGATGGGCCCGGCACCATGGCGGATGGCGTTGGTGACCAGCTCGCTCAGGATGAGTTCCGCGGCGAACGCGGCCTCGTCGAGTCCCCAGTCGGCCAGTCGCCGGAGGGCGGACGCGCGGACCTCACCGACGAGCGCCGGGTCGGCGGGCAGGTCCCAGCTGGCGATCCGACGCGGGTCCAGGGCATGGGTGCGGGCGACGAGCAGGGCGATGTCGTCGCACGGGTGGGCGGGCGCGACGGTGTCCAGGATCGCCTGACAGGTCTCCTCGGGAGTGCGCTGCGCCTGGGCCAGGGCCCCGCGCAGTTCTTCGAGCACCACGTCGACGTCGCGGTGCCGGTCCTCGATGAGTCCGTCGGTGTAGAGGACGAGCTGGCTGTCCTCCGGGAGGTCGATCTCGACGGCGTCGAAGGGCAGCCCGCCGAGGCCGAGCGGGGGCCCGGCCGGCAGGTCGGGGTACGACACGGTGCCGTCGGGGCGGACCAGCGCGGGCGGGGGGTGGCCGGCGCGGGCCATGACGCACCGCTGCGAGGTCGGGTCGTAGATGACGTAGAGACAGGTCGCGCCGATGATGCCGGCGCCCTCGCCGTCGGGGTCCTCCCGGTCCAGGCGCCCCACGAGGTTGTCGAGGTGGATGAGGACCTCGTCCGGGGGGAAGTCGAGTTCGGCGAAGCTGCGGGCGGCGGTGCGCAGCCGGCCCATGGTGGCGGCGGAGAGCATGCCGTGGCCGACGACGTCGCCGACGATGAGGCCGACACGGGCACCGGAGAGAGGGATGACGTCGTACCAGTCCCCGCCCACGTCGGACTCGGCGGGCAGATAGCGATGGGCGACCTCGACGGCGTCCTGGTCGGGCAGACCGTGCGGGAGCAGTCTGCGCTGCAGGGCCAGGACCATCGCGCGTTCGTGCGTGTAGCGCCGGGCGTTGTCGATGGACAGGGCGGCGCGGGCGGCGAGTTCCTGGGCCAGCGAGCGGTCGTCGTCCCCGAAGGGAGCGGGATCCTGGGCGCGGTAGAAGCTGGCGACCCCCAGGACGACACCGCGGGCCAGCAGGGGGACCGCGATGAGGGAGTGGACGTGGGTCAGCAGTTGTTCGGTGTGCTCGGGGTCCTGGGCGAGCCAGCCCGCGGCCGTCTTCAGGTCCGGTTCCAGCACCGCCTGTCCGCCGATCAGACAGCGCAGCTGGGGCGCGGTCGGGCCGAAGTCGGGCCGCTTGCCGACCGGGGTGAAGGGCAGGTCCGCGCGGATGCCGTGGACCACCGTGCGGCGCAGGTCGCTGAGGGGGTCCGAGGACTCCTCGCCGCGCAGTACGGCTTCGGGCAGGTCGACGGTGACGAAGTCGGCCAGTCGCGGTACCGCCGTCTCCGCGAGTTCCCCGGCGGTACGGCGCACGTCCAGCCCGGTGCCTATCCGGGTGCTGGCCTCGGACAGCAACTCCAGGCGACGTCGCGCGGCGATGGCGTACGTCCCGACGTGCGGCTCCCCCACCAGCACGAGCCCTCTGGCCGAGGGCGGCGGTTCGCGGTGCTCGTCCGTCGCACCGCCGGCGCCGTCGGGCCCGACGCCCTCGCCGCCCGCGGCGACCTGCGCCGGCGCGGCTTGCGGAAGGTGACCGGACGGCAGGGTGAAGGAGAGTCGCGCGGGCCCTGAGACGGCGGAGACGACGGCAGGCACGCCGGCGAGGACCGGCAGTTCACCGACCGGGCGCGGGATGACGCCCAGGGGCTCTCCTGGTGGGAGGCCGGGGAGGACGGCCTCGATGGCGATGCCCTCCACCCCGGAGGCACTCGTCATCGGACGGCTCACGAGCGTGACCCGCCTCCCGTCGGGCAGGGGCACGTCGACGGCGGCCCGCTGCCCGCGGGAGATCAACTCCGCGGCCTTCTCCATGAGGATCGCCCGGTCGCGGGGGCGCAGCTCGAGGGCCAGTTCGTCGACCGCCACCCCGCGGTGGAGTCCGACGGCGACTTCGGCTCCGGCGGCCAGGTACGCCCGCAGCAGAGCGCGTTCGCGCGCGGAACTCTGCCCCAGCAGCCGCCGTTCCACGGCCTGGGCCGCCTTGCGTATCACGGCGCCCAGCGCCGGGGTGTCGACGCTGCGCGGATAGCCGAAGCACAGCACGCCCTCGATGCACCCGCTGAGCGGGTCGCGGACGGGCAGCGCGACGCAGGCGCTTCCCTGGGAGCGCTCCGCGAAGTGCTCGGCGCCGTAGACCCGGATGAGTTGCCGCTCCGCCAGGGCGAGACCGATGCCGTTGGTACCGGCGACCTGCTCGGCGAACACGAAGCCCGGCACCGTCTGGATCGCCGGAAGACTTCTGGCCATCGACTCCTTGCCGAACCGGCGCAGGAGGACCGTCCCGCTCGCGTCGGCGAGGGAGATGTTGATCTCGCTGCCGGAGAACCTGGACTGCAGCCGGTCGAGCACCGGCACGGCCGCGCGGACGATCCGGCCGTCCGGATCGAAGTCCGCCCGGAAGGGAAGGTCGCACTGGTCGGGCGAGAGGCCCAGGGACCGGCTGCGCTCCCACGAGTCCAGGATCGACGCTCGCACGCCCTCCTCGACCCGCTCGCCCTGCAGAAACCGCTCGCGCACACGGGCGGGCCCCGTGCCGCCTGTCGCACGCCCCGCCGCCCCCGCCCGTTCACTGCCGGACCGAACCACGCCTCGCCTCACTCGCGCCGCAATAATCATCCGCTTTCGGAAGAATCCAGATATTGACGAGGATACGGACATCACGGGCGCCAGTCACTGTTGGCGAGGTCCCTCACAGGCGGTGGCCGGACGGAGCCGGTCGTCACAGGACCGCGACGGGGGTGACGGGCGAGCCCGTTCCGCCCGGTATGTGCAGCGGGGTCACCACGAGCAGGAACTCGTGCCGCCCCGCCTCGGCGGTCGCGACGGAGAGAGCCTCCAGGTCGAGGTTGTCCAGCAGCGGCACGCCCATCGCGGCGACGGCCAGGGCGTGGACCGGCGAGTGCACTCCGTCCACGGGCGAGGGCCGTACGTCGCTGTCGCCGTCGCCTCCGAGCAGCGCGACACCCCGCTCGGCCAGCAGCGGTACGGCGTCCACATGGAAGCCCGCGCTCCCCGTGTCGGGGTCCCAGGCGCCGCGCTCCGTGCGACGGCGGACGTGTCCGGAGCGCAGGAGTACCGCGTCGCCCTCTCCGATCGTCACATCGAGCGCCTTCTCCGCAGCGACGACGTCCTCCGCGTGCACCGCCTGCCCCGGCTCCAGCCAGGGGATGCCCAGGACCGCGGGGAGGTCGAGGAGCACCCCCCTCGTCACGAGTGGCCCGAGCGCCGACACCGCGCCGAAGCGGGCGCCCGCGGCGTCGACGACCTCGCGCGCCGCCCGGCCGTCGTAGAGCTGCCCCCGGTAGGCGATGTGACACAGCGCGTCGAGATGGGTGACGGCCTTGCCGTGGTAGTCGACGGCGATGAAGTCCTTGTGGGTGGAGGGTTCCGGGCTCTCCACGTCACCGAGATCGGTCATGTGGTGCAGGGCGGGCTTGCGGTTGTCGGGGCCCGGCCGGGTGTTCCAGGGCAGCGCCATCGGGACGACCGTCCCGGACCGCACCGCGGCCGTGGCCCGCCGCACATGGTCCTCGGTCACCCGGTTCCAGGCGCCGCGGTCGGCCGGGGACCAGCGGCCCCACGTACGAACCGCCTCGAAGAGCGCGTCGAACTCCCGACGGGAGACGGCAGGCCCATTGCCGGTACCAGCAGGCCCATTGCCGGTACCGGAAGGCCCCTTGCCGGTGTCGGCAGGCCCAGGATTCGGGGTGTCGGCGGAGCTCGGGGTCATCCACTCACCGTTCCCGGCTTCGGAACGGCTCCGGCGGCAGGACGTCACCGGGCCGGACGGGGATCCACTACTCCAGCGTCGCACATTCCGGTCAGGCGGCTTCGTGCAGTGAGCCCGCGCTCCGCGCGAACCCTCAGCCGAGGAACGACAGGCGGACCTGACGGTCGGGGTTGTCCTTGTTCGTGTCGACCAGGCACACCGACTGCCAGGTCCCCAACTCCAGCCTGCCGCCCACGACCGGCAGGGTCGCGTGGGGCGGGACGAAGGCCGGGAGGACGTGGTCGCGGCCGTGGCCGGGGCTGCCGTGACGGTGCTGCCAGCGGTCGTCGGCGGGGAGGAGGGTGTGCAGGGCGGCGAGGAGGTCGTCGTCGCTGCCGGCGCCGGTCTCGATGACGGCGATACCGGCCGTGGCGTGCGGGACGAAGACGTTCAGCAGGCCGTCCCGGCCGGCGGCCGCGTCCCGGAGGAAGGACTCGCAGTCACGGGTGAGGTCGACGACCGTCTCCTGGGAGCCGGAGGCGATGTGCAGTACTCGGGTGGTGAACGCGTCTGCCATGCCCCTCATCCTGACCCGTACGCCGGATTCCACACGTGACCGACCACCCGGCCCCCGACAGGCGGCCTCCGGTCCACGGGACGTCCGTCGGCCCTCGCAGCTCAGCGCGGCTCTCGTCACTCAGCGCGGCTCTCGTAGCGCGCGGCGCGAGGCGGCCGGGGGAAGATCCATGACCTCGGCGGTGTTGGTAGAACCGTGAACAATATGCGTGAGGTCGAGGTGGTCGTCATAGGCGCCGGTCAGGCGGGTCTGGCCGGCGCCTATCACCTGCGGCGCACCGGTTTCGAGCCGGAGCGCGACTTCGTGGTGCTCGACCACTCCCCCGGCCCGGGCGGCGCCTGGCAGTTCCGGTGGCCCTCGCTGACGTACGGCAAGGTGCACGGCATGCACGCGCTGCCCGGCATGGAGCTGACGGACGCGGATCCGGGTCGGCCGTCGTCCGAGGTGATCGCCGAGTACTTCGACCGGTACGAGCGCGCCTTCGACCTGCGGGTACGGCGGCCCGTGGACGTGCGGGCCGTGCGCGAGGGGGACGGCGGGCGGCTGCTCGTCGAGACCGACGACGGTACGTGGGCGACGAGGGCCCTGATCAACGCCACCGGCACCTGGGACCGGCCGTTCTGGCCGCGCTACCCCGGCCAGGAGACCTTCCGGGGACGGCAGTTGCACACCGCGCGGTACCCGGGCCCGGAGGCGTTCGCGGGGCAGCGGGTGGTCGTGGTGGGCGGTGGCGCCTCGGGTACGCAGCATCTGCTGGAGCTCGCCCCGTACGCGGCCGCCACCACCTGGGTGACCCGGCGCCCACCCGTCTTCCGCGAGGGCCCCTTCGACGAGAACGCGGGGCGCGCCGCGGTCGCCCTCGTGGAGGAACGCGTCCGGCAGGGGCTGCCCCCGAAGAGCGTCGTCTCCGTGACGGGGCTGCCCCTGAACGACGCGATCCGGCAGGGGCTGGCGGACGGCGTGCTCGACCGGCTGCCCATGTTCGACCGGATCACCCCGGACGGTGTGGAGTGGCAGGACGGGCGGCACGTGGCCGCCGACGTCATTCTGTGGGCGACCGGCTTCCGGGCCGCCATCGACCATCTCGCACCGCTGCGGCTGCGCGAGCCGGGTGGCGGGATCCGGGTCGAAGGCACGCGCGCGGTCGCCGACCCCCGCGTCCACCTCGTCGGCTACGGCCCGTCCGCGAGCACCATCGGCGCCAACCGGGCGGGACGCGCGGCCGTGCGGGACATCAGGCGGCTGCTCGCCGAGCGTTCCGGGGAGCCGGTCGCCGCCTGACGCCCCCTCGGGTCACCGGGGCTTCGACGGGCTCTGCGAGGCCTGCTCGCTCCGCCGGTTCTTGTTGAACTCGGCGACGTTGCGCTGGTGTTCCTCGTAGTCCGCCGTGAAGCGCGTGTCGCCCGGCTTGACCGTCACGAAGTACAGCCAGTCGCCCGGGGCCGGGTTGATCGCGGCGCGCATCGCCTCCTCCCCCGGGTTGTCGATCGGCGTCGGGGGCAGGCCCATGCGCTGGTAGGAGTTGTAGGGGCTTTCGACGCGGGTGTCCGCCGGCGTCGTCTTCGCCGTGAACCGGTTCAGTCCGTAGTTGAGGGTGGAGTCCATCTGCAGCGGCATGCCGCGCTCCAGCCGGTTGAAGACGACCCGGGCCACCTTGCCCATGTCCGCCTTGGAGGCGGCCTCGGCCTGGACGATGCTGGCGATGGTCACCGCCTGGTAGACGTTCATCGCGTTGCGCTGGGCACCGGCGGCGATCGGCGCGCCGTTGAACTTCTTGTTCGCGGTGTCGACCATCCGGGCCAGCAGCACCTGGGGGGTCGGCTTCTTGCCCAGCGGATACGTCGCCGGGAACAGGTAGCCCTCCGGGTTGCCCTCGGCGTCGTTCGGCAGCTTCAGGTCGGCCGTCGGCAGTGCCTTCCTGGTGGTGCCGGCGGGCAGGGCGAGGACCTTGTCGACGGCCGCGTAGATCTGGCTCGCGCGCCAGCCCTCCTGGACGACCAGGGATGTCGGCTTCTTCTCCTCATGGCGGTCCACGCTCAGCAGCGGCACCGCCACGGCGGTGCCGGCCACGACGGCGCCGGTCGCGATGAGGGCGATACGGCCCCGGCGCGTCAGTCGAATCGTGCTCCGTGGCGGAGTGTTCATCTGCATGTGGGCACGGTAACCCGCATAACTTTACAAATCCGGCATAACTTGGCATACCGTCATCTTGTCGGCTCCAGTCGGGCGTCCCGCCGCACCAGGGCCGCGTACCGTCCGCCCCGCGCCAACAGCTCCTCATGCGTGCCCCGTTCGGCCACCCGGCCGGCGTCCAGGACCGCGATCTGGTCGGCACCCCGAACGGTGGACAGCCGGTGGGCGATGGTGAGCGTGGTGCGGTTGGCCGAGAGTGCGTCGATGGCCTGCTGCACGGCGTGTTCGGTGCGGTTGTCCAGGGCGCTGGTCGCCTCGTCGAGGATGAGCACCGGCGGATCGCGCAGGATGGTCCGGGCGATGGCCAGGCGCTGCTTCTCACCGCCGGAGAAACGGTGGCCGCGTTCGCCGACGATCGTGTCGTACCCGTCGGGCAGGGACGCGATGTGGTCGTGGATCTGGGCCGCCCGTGCCGCCGCGTACAGCTCCTCGTCGGTGGCGTCCGGCTTGGCGAAGCGCAGGTTCTCGGCGACCGAGGCGTGGAAGAGGTACGTCTCCTGCGAGACGACGCCGACCGCGCGCGCGAGGGTGTCGAAGTCGAGGTCGCGCACGTCGACGCCGTCGAGTGTGACCCGGCCGCCCGTCACGTCGTACAGCCGCGGCACCAGGTAGCCCAGCGTGGACTTGCCGGCGCCGGTCGGGCCGACGATCGCGAGGCTGCCGCCCGCCGGGACGGTGACGTCGATGCCGTCGAGGACCGGCCTGACCGTGTCGTCGTCGCGGTCGTAGCGGAACTCCACGTCCTCGAAGCGGACCTCGCCCTTGACCTGGTCGAGGTGGACCGGGTTCTCGCGCTCGGTGATGTCGACGGGGAGGTCGAGGTACTCGAAGATGCGCTGGAAGAGCGCGAGGGAGGTCTGGATCTGGACGCCGGTCGACAGGAGGCTGACCGCCGGGCGGAACAGGCCCTGCTGGAGCGAGACGAAGGCGACGATGGTGCCGAGGGAGACGTCGGGGCCGCCGAGCTGGAGGGCCATGCCCGCGGTCCAGTAGATGAAGGCCGGCATGGCGGACATGACGATCCCGATCACGGCCATGCGCCAGCGGCCGGCCATGTTCGACCGCACCTCGAGGTCGACCAGTCGCTCGGACTCGTCGGCGAACGAGCGGGTGAGGGAGTCGGCGCGACCCATGGTGCGGCCGAGCAGGATGCCACTGACCGACAGGGACTCGGTGACCGTGGCGGCCATCGCGGCCATCTGCTTCTGGCGCTGGGTGGTGATCTTCCGGCGTTCGTTGCCGACGCGGCGGCTGATCCACACGAAGACCGGCAGCAGGAGCAGTGAGACGACGGTCAACCGCCAGTCGAGGGCGATCATCGCGACGATCGTGGCGACGACGCTGGTGAAGTTGGAGACCAGGGAGGTGGCGGTGGAGGTCACGGTCGCCTGCATGCCGCCGATGTCGTTGGCGATGCGGGACTGGACCTCGCCGGTACGCGTGCGCGTGAAGAAGGCGAGCGACATGCGCTGGAGGCGGCCGTAGACCGCGGTGCGCAGGTCGTGCATGACGCGCTGGCCGACCGTCGTGGAGATCAGGGTCTGCAGGACGCCGAGGACGCCGGCGAGGACGGCGCTGAGGATCATGCCGAGGGCCAGCAGGCTCAGCAGGCCTGTACGCCCTTGGGGGATGGCGACGTCGAGGGTCTCCTTCAGCAGGAACGGCGTGGCGACCGAGACCAGCGAGGAGGCGGCGACGAGCAGACCGACGACCGCGAGACGGCCTCGGTAGGGGCGGAAGAGCTTCAGGATGCGGCGCACCTGCCGGGGTTTCTCCTCGGCGTCGGCGGGTGGGGTCCAGTGGGCTGGCTGGTCGGGGTGCATGGGCTCCTACGGGAGGTGAGTGAGCGGGACTGGTGGAGCGTAGCTCATTGTTACCTATACTCACAATGAACGGCATCCTGATATTGTTCCCGCATGACCACCCCTGATCCCGACGGCCTGCTCGCCGAGCAGCTGCTGAGGTTCACCCGCCGGGTGCACCGCATCCAGAAGCGCCATCTGGAGCTGTCGGACCTGGGCATCACACCGGCCCAGTCCCGCCTGTTGCGCACCCTGGCCCATTTCAGCGCGCCCCCGCGCATGGCGGATCTCGCCGAGCGTCTGGAGGTCGTGCCGCGTGCGGTGACCACGCTGGTCGACGGGCTGGAGGCGAGCGGCAAGGTGCGCCGGGCCCCGGATCCGGTCAACCGCCGGGTGATCCGGATCGAGCTGACGGACGAGGGACGCGAGGCGCTCCGCGAGTTGCGTCGCGCGCGCCAGTCGGCGGCGCGCGAGATCCTGGCTCCGCTGACCGACGTGGAGCGGACGGTGCTCGGGGAGTTGCTGGACACGCTGGTCGACGGAACTGCGGCTCAGCGGTGTTGAGCTGCCCCTGACCCGGTGCGCGTGACGGGCCGCGGGGGGGGGGGCCGGGGGGGGGGGGGCCCCCCCCCCCCCCCGGGGGGGGGGTTGGGCCCCCCCCCCCCCGGGGGGGGGTGTCAAA